>NZ_CAMUMS010000005.1:0-152076 GCF_947090115.1 Veillonella montpellierensis | reverse complement strand
AAAAAAAGAACCGCATAACAATGCGGTTCTTTTTCATTTTGATTATACATACATAGTATACACTATTCAATTTATGAATTTCAATTATGCAAAACAATAATATGAAAAAATCATATATATATTCAAAAAAATTGCCATAGCAGAAAGAATTTCCGCCATGGCAATCAACAGGATCACATAAAAATAGTATAAAATTATTTATTAGCCTCAGCGGCTGCTTTAGCTGCTTCAGCTGCTTTTTTTAGATTGGCTACTGAAGTTGGACATGTTGCAGGTGTACACGCTCCTTCTGGTCCTAAATCAGCAGATCGATTTACAAATGTCGTATGTAATATACTTTCAGCTTTTTCGCTTAATGGAGAACCAAAAAATTCTTTATATAGTGCTTGAATTTCTGGATTATTTACACATGTTTTAATCGACACTTCATCATCACGTTTATATAAGGAAGCAATACGAGCTGTACGTGCTTTATCAGCCATAGGTAATTTTACTTTTGGTTGGCCACCGCCACCAATACAGCCTCCACGGCAAGCCATAACTTCTATAAAATCATAATGTTTATTGTTAGTTCGCATATCTTCAATAAATTTTCGCATATTACCAGTTCCATGAACTGCTGCAACATGTAACACTTTATCCCCAATAGCAACATCAGCTTCTCTAGCACCATCCATGCCACGAATATCTTCGAAAGGGATTAAATTAGCTGGTGCTTTTTCCTTTGTAACCATTTCATAAGCAGCACGCATGGCTGATTCCATAACACCGCCAGTATTACCAAATATAATACCACCACCAGATGCTTCACCCATCAATGGATCAAATGTGGAATCTTCTAATGTAGAAAAGTCAATATTTTCTGCACGTAGCCATTTAGCTAATTCGCGAGTTGTAATGCACAAATCCGTATCCATCATACCAGGTTCGTTCCAATAATCAGCAGAAGCACTCATTTCTTCTCTACGAATTTCAAATTTTTTAGCCGTACATGGTGTCACTGCTACTGCTACAATTTTCTTAGCATCTAATCCTATTTTTTCAGCAAAATACGTTTTTTGTGTTGGTGCTTGCATACTGATCGGACTTTTAGCTGTCGATAAATTAGGCAAAAATTCTGGGAAAAATGTTTCCGCAAACTTAACCCATGCAGGACAACACGATGTGAATTGAGGTAGTTTTCCATGTCCATGCAAGACACGTTCAATTAATTCTGACGCTTCTTCCATAATCGTCATATCAGCCCCAAAATTTGTATCTAGCACATAATCTCCACCTAATTGGCGAAGTGCTGCTATCATCTTTCCTTCTACAAATGTGCCAGGTTCAAAGCCAAATTCTTCGCCTAAGCCCACACGTACAGCCGGTGCTGTTTGGAAAATAACCACTGTATCTGGATCTGAAATAGCGGCTTTCACCTGTTCTATTTCAGATGTTTCATTAATAGAATCAAATGGACAAATAGATGCACATTGTCCACAATGAATACAAATAGGATGGTCGCCATTGGATTCTAAGTTATAATAATCAAATACGCCCATGTCCACAGCACAAGCACGTCGACATAAAGAACAATTTTTACATTTACTTAAATCTTGAACAACTGCCACATTCCCATCTTCAATAGGAACACGACGGTCTAAGAATTCGTACTTACTCATTATTTCCTCCTAAAAGTAACGTTGTTATCGTTATACACTCGCATTATACCATTGGTTACGCCTTTTCTTCAAGTTCTAACCACCGCTCTGTTAACATGTCAATTCTCGTCTGCGTTTTCGTTCTCTCATCTATGAGTTCTTTTATGTTTTCATAATCATTATCCATTCTTGAAATCATAACATCTAATCCTTTGATTAAATGTTCTAATTCAGTAATGGTATCCATGATTTCACTATATTCCTTTTCTTCACCTAAAGTAAGTCCTTTTTTAGTTTTATGAGAGTTATTATTATTTACGATTTTTTGATTCTCATTTGTTTTTTTATCTATTTTTCTTATATTTTTTTCTTTCCTATTATCTTGCATGTCCATATCCGTTTTATAGTCAGAGTATGATCCATGAACAATTTCTATATTACCATTTCCTTTAAAAACAAATAGCTTATCTACTACACGATCTAAAAAATAACGATCATGACATACGGTAATCACCACTCCACAAAATGAATCTAAAAAATCTTCCAACACTTCTAATGTAGGGATATCTAAATCATTAGTTGGTTCATCTAATAGTAATACATTGGGTGCATCCATTAACAATTTTAACAAGTAAAGACGGCGTCGTTCTCCACCAGACAATTTACGAATAGGTACTCCATGTAACTCAGGAGTAAATAAAAATCGTTCTAGCATCTGCCCTGCACTAATGGTATTTCCATCACCTAATACTATATAAGAATGATTTTCTTTAATATAGTCTAATACGCGTTGTTCCTCATTAAAGGGAGGCATTTCTTGTGTAAAATGAGCAATACGAACAGTTTCTCCTCTCACTAATGTACCTGTTTGCGGTTCATATGTACCATCAAGTAATTTCAAAAATGTTGATTTTCCCATACCGTTTGGTCCAACTACACCAATTCGATCATGTTTAACAACATGATACGTAAAATCATCAATAATTTGAGTGTTCCCAAAAGAAAATCTGATGTGATCTATATCAAAAATAGTTTTACCTAGCCTAGTTTTTAATACTAATGGATCAATTGTTCCTTGCCGATGTGTGGATTCTAAGGACTTCAAATATTCATATCTTTGTAATCTGGCCTTTTGTTTTGTACTCCTAGCTTGTGCGCCACGACGAACCCATGCAAGTTCTTGTTTCAAAAATTGACGTCGTTTTTCTTCTGTAGCAGCCTGTTGTTCTTCTCTAGCTTGTTTTAATGATAGAAAATCCTCATATGAACCTTCATAACTATAAATACGACGATCTGATAATTCTAAAATGCTATTACAAACAGCATCTAAAAAGTATCGATCATGAGTACTTACCAATAAACCACCTTTTCGATGTAATAAATATGATTCTAACCATTCAATGCTATGGTCATCTAAATGATTAGTAGGTTCATCTAAGAGTAATAACTCACACGGATATAGTAATGCTTGCCCTAATGCTAAACGTCGTCTCTGTCCTCCTGATAAAAATTTTACCGGCATTGTAACATCATCAAATCCTAACTGATGTAAAATAATTTTCGCTTCTTGTTCTACTTGCCATCCATCTTCTTCATTCATTCGCTCTAACAAAGCCATATATTTTTCATCATTTCTGTTAGATTGATTCACTTCTTCAAACGCTCGTACTAAAGCTAATTTAGGATGATTCCCCAAGAATATATTTTCTAAAATTGATTGTTCTTCCTTAACAATTGGCTGTTGTGGTAAGTAATAAATTGAGGCTTTACCGTTCTTATCAATACAACCCTTATCAGGTTCTACTTCTCCTGCCAACATTTTTAGAAAAGTAGATTTTCCCGTACCATTGACGCCTACTAATCCATAGTGGCAATCAGTAGTAAAAGTCATAGTTACATCTGTAAATAATAAACGTGTACCATACGACTTTTCAACATTTTGTAAACTAATAACATTTGTTGACATACATATCTCCCTTCAGTAAAATGAAAGACAAAGAGCCTAGAGTAGTTATAACAGTAATTGGAGGCAACTATGGAAGCACAAACAGTAGAATCATTTTATAATGCACTAGATATAGAATTAGTTGATATTGATAATTTTGACACCTTATTGTTCGATATATCAGACAGTGGAGATTATGCCACTATCAGTGATGATGACGGCAATATACCTACAAGTTTAGATACACCTATTGTAGTAAATATATATGATGAAAATAGTGTCTATCAATGGTGTGTTACATTACAAGATTCCTATGAATTTTCTGATATATACCAAACCTCAAAAGACTCTATTACTTTATTAAAAACATTAGAATCAATTCGACAAAATAATATTGCAAAATACGATACATTATAACTGTATCCAGGCACTCATGAAAAAGGAGTTGTTATGAGAAGTAGTATCTTCATAACAACTCCTTTTTATATTCATATCCCTCTTTTGAGTATATATTGCAAACATATAAACAATATATAGTAAAGCCCTAAACAAATGTCTCTGAAATTGGTCTAGCCGATGAAAGATTAGTTTTTTTTACATCCAATAAGCTAATAATTGAATGAACGACATTAGCTGCTCCATCTACATGCCATTCTAAGGAACACTGTGACATCTGTTGTAGTCGTTGAGGATTGATTAATAATGCCGTCACTACATCTTCTAAATTGTGAATATCTCGAGCCCATCTAGCACAGCCTTTCCCCTCTAAGAAAGCTGCATTCGCCTCTTCTTGACCGGGTATAGCATTAAAAAATACCATGGGTAATCCCATCGTAATCGCTTCCATACAAGTTAAAGCACCTGGTTTTGTCACCAATAAACTAACATTCTTCATAATATCAGAAATATTAGTCATATACCCATAAATTTTAGTACGCGTATGTAATTCACCTTGCATATCATGTAAAGCATCATATAACGCAGTATTCTGCCCTGTTACAACAACTAATTCATCTACGCCTTGAATATCATCAAGTCGTCTAAGTGCACTTTCTACAGAACCTAATCCTAATCCGCCGCCCATAATTAGAATACGTACAGGTTGTTTAAGTTCATAATGATGGATAGCATCCCTAAAAAAAGAACGTCGCACAGGAATACCACTTACATGAATTTTTTCTTTATCAATACCACAACGAGCAATCTCGCCTACCATCGAATCAATCGCCACATAATACGAGTCTACTTGTGGATACATCCAAAATTGATGACTAGTAAAATCCGTAATCACACCGATTAATGGTATATTAATCAAATTTTGTCGCTTCAAAATACATGCAGCGCCACATGGAAAGGGATGTGTAAAAATAACTACATCAGGTTCTTCCTTAGTGATTAACTTTAGCATACGACTTTTTAAGATCCATGATAATAAGGTCTGTACCATACCACCTTTTCGTTCACCTTGTGAAAGACGATAAATTAAATCATAAAGCATAGGAAACACATCAATCATCTTGATGTATGTTTCCTTTAAAATATTATCAAAAGACAATGTATCGGTCGATAAAAAATCTACGTGTAAAATTTGTGCATCTGGTTCAGTTTCTAACCAGTATTCCTCAATAGCACGAGCTGCTTGTGTATGCCCTGTACCAATTGATGCTGATACAATTAAAACTTTTCGTTGCATTTCATGGTCCATATCCGACTTCCTCTCTGAAAGCATTATATCATATTTCATCACTCTATTTCTAACAAGTATCCTATCAATATAAAGACAATTCACACAGCCTATCTCATAAAATCAAAATCTTCACTGATATAAAAAGAGAGTTATCGTTTATAATAACAGATAACTCTCTTTATTTACACTAATTCTACACAAAACTAATAGTAAAATTATTTTTTACGTTTATTAACAACTACGTTAACTTGTTCTTTTAATTGTTTACCAGCTTTGAATGCAGGAGATTTAGAAGCTGGGATAGTAATAGTTTTACCATTTTGAGGATTGCGACCTTCACGAGCTTGACGTTCACGTACTTCAAAAGTACCGAAACCAATTACTTGTACTTTTTCACCAGATGTCAATTCTTCTGCAATTGTGTCAAATACAGCTTTGACTGCTTTTTCAGCATCTTTCTTAGTTAATTCAGTTTTTTGAGCTACGCTTGCGATTAATTCTGTTTTATTCATGACAGAACCTCCTTAAAATCAAATATACTCATTCAGCATCAGCTATTAGCTGTGTAGAATGTTCTTGCTCTAGCATTTTCGCCTTATTCCAAAACGCATCAAGTTCTGCGAGAGAAAATTCTTCCCAGCCCTTGCCACTTTCTTGTACACATCGTTCTACAAAAGTAAAACGACGTTGAAACTTATTGTTTGTACGGCGTAATGCATTTTCTCCGCTTATTTTATACCATCTAAAGAGATTAATCAAGGAAAAAAGTACATCTCCCCCCTCTAATTCTATATTTTCTTGATTTTTTTGATGAATTGCTTCTTTAAATTCATCAATTTCTTCATAAAATTTTTCCCATACTGTACTCTCTTCTAACCAATCAAAACCTACGTTTTTAGCCTTTTCTTGTAATTTTTGAGCACGCAATAAAGAAGGAAGTCCCTTTGAAACACCATCTAATAAAAATTTTCTTTCATGACCCTGTTCTTGCGCCTTTAATTCTTCCCACGAAGCTGTGGAGCCGTCTAATTTTTCATGCCTATCTTTATGAAACACATGTGGGTGACGGTGAATCATCTTTTTTGATACATCATCAATCACATTTTGAATTGTAAACCAACCTTCTTCTTCTGCTAATGCAGAATGGAATAAAATCTGCAGTAGTACATCACCTAATTCTTCACGCAGATTATCTATATCTTTATTATCAATGGCTTCTAATAACTCATACACTTCTTCTAAAAAATATCGTCGCAATGTGCTATGCGTCTGCATACGATCCCAAGGACATCCCTCTGGCGAACGCAACGTTTTAATAATACCATATAGTTCTTTCAAGGACAGGTCCCTATCTTTATCTTCTCTATCCATGAATACTTATCTCCTTCTCTAATTATACTAAGAATGCCTACTTAACCAAAAATGAATTCACTCTTCCTGTGCAGCATATATGTGTTACCACACCATTCATATAGAAGCCCATAAATGTATGATGTATTAAACTACTAATACTCAATAGTCAGTCTATTAAATAAATCTACATCAATCATATTCTTTTATGCTGAACTCTTGAACTATATGATTAGGCCCGTAATTTTATATACTTTCTAAGCGATTATTTTTTTCTTTCTCTAACTGAAAACTTATTACCAATTATAGGTAATGTAGTTATATCCTCTTTATTGATAGCTTTGGTAATCCATAAACTTGCTAAATAAATCATAATAGCTATTAAAATAGATATACAAACAGCTAGTGTATTTCCCAAGAGTGACGACAAGAAATGATATCCTACTGCAGTAGCTCCACCCATAGCCATAGCCGATATAATAATTTTACACACATTATTAATATCCAGTCTATATCCTACATATTTGTTAACAAAATATACATTAAGTGCAGCTGCTAATCCAAAATCAATATTAGTAGCCCAAGCAGCACCATTAATACCTAGTTCAGGAACTACAATTAAATACCAACTCAATATGACTTTTACCACTGTGCTAAGCAATAAATTAATCATTGGTATAGCTGTTTTACCGAGTCCTTGCAAAATTCCTGTTGTAACTTGTTGAATACCTAGGAAAAAAATACTTAAACTCATAACTGCTATTGGTGGCCCTGCATGAGGTGTAGCGTATAGTAATTGTGAAATAGGTATAGCCAATACGCATAATCCAACGAAAGCGGGAATCGTAATTAAATTAGCAATCTTTAAGGCTGTATTGGTTCTTTCATGAATCGTTTCTATACGGCCTAATGCATATGCCTCTGACACGGCTGGCACTAAACTAGCTGCTAACGATGTAGTTAAAATAATCGGTAAATTAACTAAACTTGTAGCCATTCCTGTTAAATATCCATATAAAGTAGTTGCTTCTTGAATCGGATATCCCGCTTCGATTAATCGATTTGGTACAATGAACATATCAATTCCTGATACTAAAGGCATCATAATATTTGCCATAGAAACTGGTATGGCTAAGAAAAATAATTCTTTTACAATGGATATAGAAGATCCTGATGTACTAATATCTTTTTGTTGCAATAGCAATGATTTGCGATAAGTACGTTGTCGATAATAAAAATATAGCAATACTCCTAGTCCTGCTATAATACCTGGAAACGTAGCAAATGTAGCCCCTGCTGCTGCAAATTCTAATCCTTTCGGCAATAACATATAGGCTAATGCCACCATAGTAACAACACGAAAGGATTGTTCTAAAATCTGAGATATACCCGTAGGTAACATATTTTGAAAGCCTTGAAAATACCCACGAAAACAGCTTAATATGGTGACTAATAAAATAGCCGGTGATAGGGCCTCGATGGCTATTAAAGCCCGTTCATCACGGACCCAACCAAAATCTATCATACATTGAGCCGAATTATATAGACCCACGCTAAAAATAACACCTAGTCCCGCTAACATAATTAAAGATATAGCAAATACTTTATTAGCTCCACGTATATCTTGATTAGCTAACCGTTCTGCTACCATGATTGAAATAGCCACTGGAATTCCCGCTGTAGATATGCTCACAATAATCTGATAAATAGGATAGGCTAATTGATATAACCCAATTCCCTCACCACCTAGGATACGGGCAATCAATACTTTACTAAATGCGCCTATAACTTTAACAATCACACCAGCCAATGTCAAAATCATAGCACCTTTTAAAAATCGATTCATAAATCCTCCTAGCTATGACTCTACTGATGCATCAATTCGGCGTTCTAGCTCTGTTAACACATTATCTGTCATAGTAATAATAGAAATAGTCATACCATCAAGAATGACATGCGCTGATGTTGGTTTTGTATCTAACAACCTAATCCGTTTCCACATTGATTCACTAACAGATGCCATATCCCAATGCGTCATTTTGCTATCATCATACCATTGAATAATTAACGTATTATCTCGATGTATTATACTATGAATACCTAGCAATCGAGCTCGTTCTTTTATCATAGCAATTTTGAGCAATCGATTCACAGGTTCCGTCGGTGTGCCAAATCGGTCAATCATCTCATCCATCAAATCATCTAATGCCTCTACTGTTTTTATATATAGCAATCGTTGATAAATAGAAATTTTTCTAGCACTATCTTTGATATACGCATCATCTATAAATGCATCAACACCTAAATCAATAATTGGGTCTGGAGGTGGTGCAACCTCTTCTGTAACTTCTTTATTTTGTACTTTACTAATTGCCTCTTCAAGCATTGTACAATACATAGCAAAACCAACGGAAGCAATATTTCCATGCTGTTGCGCGCCTAATAAATTGCCTGCTCCTCGAATTTCTAAATCCCGCATAGCAAGTTTAAACCCAGCTCCCAGCTCAGTAAATTCTTCAATCGCTTTTAACCGTTTTTCTGCTGCTTCTGTTAATACTTTATCAGGTCTATACAGAAAGTATGCATAAGCTCTTCGATGTGAGCGTCCTACACGTCCTCTCATTTGATATAACTGAGATAGGCCTAAGTGATCCGCATCATAAACAATAATTGTATTCGCATTTGGTATATCTAACCCAGTCTCAATAATACTAGTACATAAAAGTAAGTCATAATGACCTTCGTAAAAATCGGTCATAATATGTTCCATTTCTGTCCCCGACATCTGCCCATGCGCAATAGCTAATCGTAAATCGGGTAATGCTCCTTCTAATAGTTCAGCCATATGATCAATAGATGCTACGCGATTATACACAAAATAAACTTGTCCACCTCGTTGCAATTCGCGACGAATGGCATCCACAATTAATGACATATCATATTCCACCACGTAGGTTTGAATCGGAACCCTATCTTCTGGTGGTGTTGTAATGACACTCATTTCTCTTACCCCTACTAACGACATATGTAATGTACGAGGTATTGGTGTAGCACTCAATGTTAACACATCAATAGTATGCGCCCAACTTTTCCATTTTTCTTTCTGCGCCACACCAAATCGCTGTTCCTCATCAACCACTAACATGCCTAAATCTTTAAAAGCAATCTTCTTATTAAGCAATGAATGTGTGCCAATTAATATATCGACTTGTCCGTCTTTAGTAGCTTGTATAATTGTCTTTCGTTCTTTTAAACTTTTAAAGCGATTCATAACTTCTACACGAATACTAAATGGTGAAAAGCGTTGTAAAAAGGTCTGATAATGTTGTTGTGCTAATACAGTAGTTGGTACGAGTACAGCTACTTGTTTACCACTCATAACAGCTTTAAAAACCGCTCGCATGGCCACCTCAGTTTTACCAAAGCCTACATCGCCACATAGCAATCGATCCATCGGTATTGGTTGTTCCATAGAGGCTTTTATTTCTGCTGTCGCCCTTAATTGATCCTCTGTTTCTTCATAAGGGAACGCCTCTTCAAATTCTTGTTGCCATGGTTGATCGGGCAGAAATGCAAATCCTGATGAAATCTCACGTTGTGCATAAATTTTAACCAATCGCTCTGCTAACTCATCAATAGATTTTTGTGCCTTCGCTTTAATGCGTTGCCAATCTCTACCACCCATTTTATGTATACGTGGTGTATCCCCTTCATTACCTATATATTTTTGTAATTGGTCTAAATTATCGGCTGGTAAAAACAACCGATCTGTACCTGCATAAGCTATTTCAATATAATCTCTATGAATGCCCTCTGTTTCAATTGTTTTTAAACCTAAATATTTTCCAATACCATGTACAGTATGAACTACATAATCACCAATTGATAAATCAGTAAAATACTTAATATCTTGTCCTTTTTCTGCTTTTCGCCGCAATCGTTTCTTTTGCTGTCCGTAAATATTGCCTTCTGTAATAACTACAAATCGACTATGCGGGAATTCGAATCCATCTGTTAATAAGCCATCCCAAATAGTAACTATACCAGTTTCTGTTGTCCATGTATCCGATAATTTATACTTAATATTTTCTTCTAGTAAAGCTCTTTCAATGCCTTCACGTCGCTGTAAATTATGCATAACTAATACTACTTGATACTGCAATGCATGCCATTGTTTAATTTCATCCATCAACAATGGTACTTGTCGCTCAAAGCTTGTCATTGCTTTTCCCTGAATACCAATTGGCGAAAATCCACTTAGTCCAATGGAACGCTGTTGCATAAAACTAAATGCCACTTGTGTAGGAGATGTCATGGTTTTCGTCAACCCATGCCAATCATAATGAAACGTATGATGCGTACTATCTTCTTTTAAATACTTTTTTAACGATTCTTGAATACGTACTGGTTCATCAAAAATAATCAAACCTTGCTGTACATAGGACAATAAAGAGCTTTTGCTCTCTGTATTAGCTAATTTAATAGGTGTTATCATGCAATCATCAATATGAGTCACAGAGCGTTGTGTTTCTACTTCAAAGGTGCGAATGGTATCAATTTCATCACCAAACAGTTCAATACGATATGGCAAATCATTATTCACAGAATAAATATCAATAATATCTCCGCGTACGGCAAAATGACCACGTTGTTCCACCTGGTCTACTCGTTCATATCCAATTGCCAACAATCGTTCTAATAGCTCATCTCTAGCTATCTCATTATTACATGCTAAAGTAATACTCATATGTGCTAATTCTTCAGGGGATACTACAAACTGAGATGCTTCCTCTGCATCAGCTATAACGATAACATTTTTTTCTGCTTGAAGCATACACAATGCTTCCATCTGTTTTGCTTGACTTTCCATACTACGAGCTATCGTAGAAAATGTAACTTGCTCGATATGAGGAAATGCTAGCACCCTACTGGTAGGCAACAAACATGCCAAATCTCGTTGCCATAATTCTTTATGTTCTTTATCATGAACAACGATAATTGTAGGAATCATACCATGTAATTTCATAGCATGACTATACATAAAAGTTTTTTGTGAACCACTCATACCATATAATAGAGTATTACCTGTATGACCAAATGCCTCTATTCCCTCTTTATAAGAATGGTTTTGGTATAACAACGATTCTATATCAGTCATATTAGCCTCATATAAATAAAAAAAGCATGGACAGCCAACTGTCTATGCTTATACCAACACTGTCTATTGTGTTATCTATATACGTAAAATTATCTAACTAAAAAGTGGTGCGGGAGAAGGGACTTGAACCCCCACGCCGTAAGGCGCCAGATCCTAAGTCTGGTGCGTCTGCCAATTCCGCCACTCCCGCGTACCAACATGATTATATTATCATAAGCCTATACAATCGTCAAGCATTTTTTACTGCAAATCATGCACGTAATTTTAACACAAATAAGCCTTATTTCTACTGTCCCATGTCCGTATATATAAATTAAGTGCATGTACCTATATTAACTGTTACATATTAGTTTTTTATTCTTATTTCTAGGGCTATAAAATTTATCTTAAAACTATAGCAGCCTATTATTTGGTCATTTAACTAATACGTACATACACAAACGATAAAAAATAGAAAGATGTATTACCCCTTTTATAGGACATAACAAACTTTCTATCCTATCCACAACCTATAGACCTATGTGCTAGATCAACTTAATCAATACTATAAAAGGAGAGCACCGACTTATTAAAAGTCGGTGCCGGATGATGATGATAATGTACGCCCTTACATTTATCATGACTTATATTAACACGCAAGCGTGGTAATACCAATTTGGTGACACCACAAAACTACTAAGCCATGATTGTCAACATAGTAAAGACGATAAAAAAATCCTCTCTTAACCATGCGTCAAAAAAGGAATAAATTCTCCTCCCTATCGCTCGTAGGTCAAATGGTGAATGATGAATAGGCAGTTCTCCTGACTCGGCTTCAACGCTCATTTGGTCTTCCCAGTTTCCCAGTGACATAATCAAACTCGCTCAACCATACAGTGGCGGGACCGTGTCGGCATTTCACCGACTTCTCTGTTAGGCTTTTCAGCACCTACTCCCAAATATGTATTGTTTTTATGTGCTTATTATATCTCTATTCCTCTCTACTGTCAAAGAGTTTTTCTATGCAAATTTATCATCTATTACTACAAAAAAAGAAACGAATACTACTCTTTTATATAAGAAATAATAGAAATATCAATAAATATATTGTTTTTTCAAGTATGCATTTATATCATGCAAATAAATATTTTTATATTACCATTATCTATAGAATCTAAAAATATGAGCCATGCTATAGCAATTATTGTATAGCATAGCTCGTGTTAAACTATATTTCGTATTGCCCCATTCTATTATTTAACAAATAAATGATAGGATACATTATCTTTTTAAACCCTGGCACTAATGACATCATGCTACTAGTAAAATTAATGAATCCTATTTGTTTAATATTAGGATTTAATGTACATATCTCACTGCCATCCTTTACGCCAAAAGTAAATTCAACTGACATATCACGCAATGTATCATGATGCTTAACGCGTCCCACTAATCCTCTATAGACAAAATCAAAATACGCAGTACTCCCTTTGAAATTGTCTGTCAATATATACAGAAATTTTTGCACATCACTTTCTGATAAGTACATCAAAACGCCTTCACTAATAAATAATAATGGTCGATTGTCTCTTTTAATTTCTTTAATCCATGCTTGATCAAGAATCGATGCTCCAATATTATGTACTCGCGGATGTTCTTCAAATAGTTCTTCTCTAATTTTTATAACATTGGGAAAATCAATATTATACCAATCAATATGCCCATTATCTACGCGGTAAAATTCTGTATCTAATCCAGAGCCCAATGATACGATAATCGCATTATGATATTGATTAATAAACTTAGTAATCTCTTGATCAAATACTCTGGCTCTTCCTAATATTCCATAATAGCTCTTCCAACCCTTATGTACTGAAAATAAATCTTCTGTAGGCTTTATTTGTCGATACGCTCTCCAAGATTGTTCATCATGTAGAACTGATCTATTAGATTCATAATCCTTTGCTCGTACATACAAAGTTAGTAATGCCGTTTTACTGATATAGCTCAAATCATCTTTCATAAGTAACACTCCTTTATATGATAAATTACTTCCGTTCATACTTACGAAATTATACTATTTAGAATCATCGTTATATACTTATATACAAACATAATAATATATATGTCACATCCCATTTATCATCAACACCAAATGCAACTATACTAATAGGATTAGACATACAACACTTATTATCAAGTCTCTAATAAAGTATCCCTATTCTTATCTACTTAATTTCTAAATACAATAGTAACACAGTTACCATACCAAAAGACTGCTACTTAACGAATTACTATATCTATACACTACTTACCTATAGTATATATCATCTATCAAAAAAAACAATTCATTATATTAATTTTATTTATATAATATATTATATATAAATCTATTATGCGAAATGGTTACTTTCCCTTATTCACAACTGTACCGTATAGAACCCAAGTTTGTGCTTTATCAATACGTGCTTCTACAGTATCCCCTATAGAAATAGAGTCTTCTTGAGAAAATAGCACCATCTTATTTCCCGATGTACGGCCAAACCACATAGATGGGTCTTTTTGACTAGGCCCTTCTACAATAATGTCAAATACTTTATTTTCCATTTCTTTATTGATTTGCAAAGAAATTTCATTTTGTACATCCATAAGTTGTTGCAATCTAACCCGCTTAACTTCCTCTGGTACTTGATCTTCCATGGTGGCAGCTGGTGTACCTGACCTTTTTGAAAATATAAATGTATATGCCATATCATACTGAACATCACGTAATAATTGTACTGTTTTTTCAAAATCTTCATTGCTTTCTCCAGGAAAGCCAACAATAATATCTGTGGTTAATACCACATTTTTTATATATTGTCTTACACAGCTAATTAACTCTTTATAATGTTCCACTGTATAATGACGATTCATTTTCTTTAAAATTCTATTTGACCCTGATTGAGCTGGCAAATGTAAATGTGTCACCATATTAGAAGATTCTCCAATAGCACGGATCATATCAGGTGTCATATCTTGCGGATGACTCGTCATGTAACGGATGCGTTCAATTCCAGGGATTCCATCTAACGCATGCACTAAAGTCCCAAAATCAGTACCATCATGAAAGTCTAAGCCATAGGAATTCACATTTTGTCCTAATAAAGTGATTTCTTTGAACCCCTTACTTCCCAATTCCATTACATCGCTTACAATCAGTTCTACAGGTCTACTAATTTCTCTACCACGCACATGAGGAACAATACAGTACGTACAAAACTTATTACATCCATTCATAATGGGTACCCACGCGCTAAAAGTGCCATTAGGTTTTGCTTTTAATTCAGGCAACACTGTATTATCCATATCCACATTAATTTGATGTCTGTGAGTACGCTTCACTTCTGCTATCATTTCATTAATATGTTGGATATTATGAGTTCCCAATACAATATCAATATGTGGCGCTCGTTTAAACATTTCAGCTTGATTTTTTTGTGCCATACAACCTGTAACAGCAATAATCAAATCAGGATTCTTAGCTTTTAAATGTTTTAATTCTCCAATACGTCCATATGTTTTTAGTTCAGCATTTTCTCGCACTGCACATGTATTTAAAATGATAAGATCTGCTTGTTTCTCATCATCAGTTGGTATATATCCTACCTCCTCTAATTGATGGGCTAACCGTTCTGAATCAGCCGCGTTCATTTGACAACCATAGGTAAAAATATAATATGACTTCATTCATAACTCCTTATCTATTACGTATGTGCCCTTTCCACAATTCCTTTAACCTTGATAGCCATACGTTCTACTGACATTCCTGTAATATATTCAATTTCATATTGTATCGATTTCTGTACTTTTTGCATTAATTCTTTAACAATATGCCCATATTCAATGGTAACTGATAATTCTATCGATAACCCATTGGGTCCTTTATCCACCTTTTTAAACTTAATATCATTCGTATCAACAACACCTGAAACTTTGCGAACTCCATTTTTTATAAGCTCAATAATCACTTCATCTGCAAAAGTAAGTCTTCCATAATAACTGAAAGAAGGTCTAATAACAGACTTTTCAAATCCTTCGGATCCAATTACACCAATTGTGGAAGGATCTTGTTTTTTTAAACTTCTACGTCTAAAAATAGACTTAATAGGATCAATTAAATATCCTTTAAAGTGCGGTTTTAATTCCATAGTTGGCACAGGAATAACATGCTTACCTTCTTTTAATCTAGCATATTGTGCTCTCTCAATTTCTTTAGGCGTTGCCACATCTTCAATTCTAATATATCGACTCGGTGCTGGTATCATTAATGCATTAGCAATTTTCTGTACCATATTATCGGATGTACCTATAATCATCAATCGTTTTGGTTGAATTTCATCTAATTTATGTTTTACTGATGCTACTTGTTTTTTATCCTGAAAAATAGCACGTCGAACCGCTTTTAATCGACTTGCTTCTTTTTTAGCAGATGTACCTGCCACTATTTTATTATGATAAATCAAAATACCATCATCAATAATACATTCTATCTGATTCTCATGTGCTACTACTAATGCACGATGACTCTTCCCCGTTCCACTGCCACCAACAAATGCAATTACTTCCATAGTAATACCTCGATTCAATCATTACCGTATCTATATAGTTCTTAGAACTTGTATAAATTTTTCTACATCTCGACTCTGTACCGTATATTCCCCTATATAAGTAGGCCATGTATGGTTGATACCATGAAAATCAGATCCTCCAGTTATTAATAACCCTCGTTGTTCTGCTACTATACGATAACGCTTCACATCTTCATCATCATGTTTACTATGATACACTTCAATCCCATCAAATGAAAAGTGTAACAATTCTTCTACATAAGTATCATTGTGAATTAACTTAGGATGTGCTAACACAGCTAATCCTCCTGCATGATGAATTTGTTCGATTACTTGTTCAACAGAGGTTTTTACTTTAGGTACATAACAAGGACCTGATGGATTTACTATGTGCTTGAAAATAAAATTAATCGATTCTGCATATCCTTTTTTCATCAGCAATTGTGCTACATGAGGTCTGCCTAACGCTTTTGTAGTTGGAAATAATCTTACCAGTTCATCATAGTCAATACAATAACCTGCTTTTTGACATAAATCAATCATAGCTTTAATTCGCTGTCTTCTTGCCTGCTGATAGTACGAAATATACTCTCGCAACTCTCGATCATCACAATTAAATCCATATCCTAAAACATGTATATCTTTTCCTTTATAATCTGCACTAAACTCAGCACCTGTAACAATATCAATGGAGGTAGCATACGCTTTCATCGGCTTAATACCTGCTATTTCATCATGATCTGTCAATGCTATCATGCCTAATTGACCATGTTCTGCAAATGATACTAATTCTTTCGGTGTATATACACCATCAGAATAGGTTGAATGCATATGAAAGTCTACAATCATAGTGTCCTCCTTATAGTGAACCATATCTATGTATATTCTATCATATATAGCTAGTCTAGTCAGATTCTATATGGCCGACTAGTATATTCTATAAAAGAGTTTTCTAATTATATGACTAATTCTCCTTATCTCATTATCGCATTATGTATATTTAGCACTATGAACAATTAGTATCTAGCAACTATACTACAAGCATTCAATATACACAAAGCTATCACAATAAAACTAGTCTCAACCTATCTATAGCTTTATATAAAACTCTATATCCATATAATGATATTTATTGCTTGAAAATAATACGTGCCAGACTTTAAACATAAGTAAAGGAGCTGATCTGCTACAGCTCCTCCTATTCCTTATAATGTAGATAATAGCTCTTTTGTAGAAGTAATGACTTCATCAATTTTCACATTAACTACATCACCCGTTTTTCTTGTTTTTATTTCTACTTCACCAGTTTCAATACTATGTTTACTAATTGTAATGCGTAATGGATATCCAATCAAGTCTGCATCTTTAAATTTCACACCAGCCCGATCTTTTCGATCATCTAAAAGAACATCGATGCCTGATGACTGTAAAGAAGTATATATCTTTGTACTAATATCCATTAATGCTTCATCTTTCACATTAATAGGTACAATAACTACTTCAAATGGTGCAATAGAACGAGGCCAAATAATACCATTTTCATCATGACTTTGTTCAATCGTTGCCGCTAATGTACGAGTCACCCCAATACCGTAACAGCCCATCACTAATGGTTTTGGTCTACCGCTATTATCCAAAAATGTAGCACCTAACGCCTCAGAATATTTAGTTCCTAATTTAAATACTTGTCCTACTTCAATGCCTTTGTCAATGCGAAGTTCTTTTCCACAGTGAGGACATACATCTTCATCTGTAATTAAGCGAATTGGTGCGACAATGATCTCTTCTGTGTTAAAATCACGTTTTGGATTAATATTAATGTAATGTGCATCCTTTTGATTAGCACCACCACAGCAATTATACATTTCCATAACAGATTCATCCACTACAATCGACAAATTATCTGTTGCCACTAATCCTACTGGGCTAATAAATCCAGCAACTAATCCTACGTTTTCCATTTGCTCATCAGTAGCCATTTCTGGTTCTAAGATTCCATTGACTGCATGCTGAACAGCGATTTCATTAACCTCGTGATCACCGCGAACCATAGCTAGCACAACTTTACCATCAATACTATATACTACAGCCTTGATCGTACGTGTAGTAGGAATGCCTAATTGCATAGCTACAGCTTCAATAGTTTTCGCATTTGGTGTAGAAACAATAGATAATTCTTGTAATGGTTCTTCCTCTTGTTTGATAACTCCAGGCTGTCCAATTTCAATATTAGCCGCATAATTACAAGATGTGCAATGAATAACATCAGCTTCACCTGCGTCAGCTAATGCCATAAATTCATGGCTATTACTACCACCAATAGCTCCTGAATCTGCTTCAACAGGTTTAAAGTACAAACCACAGCGGGAAAAAATTCTATTATACGCATCATACATAGATTGATATGATATGTCTAATCCATCCTCATCACTATCAAATGAATACCCGTCTTTCATAATAAACTCACGGCTACGCATTAATCCAAATCTAGGGCGGCGCTCGTCACGAAATTTACTTTGTATTTGGTATAAATTAACTGGCAATTGACGATATGAATTAATCTCATTCTTCACCAGTGTAGTTACCATTTCTTCGTGCGTTGGCCCTAAACAGTAATCACGATGATGTCTATCTGTAAGGCGTATCATTTCTGCACCATATACTGGCCAACGTCCTGATTCTTGCCAAATTTCTGCAGGTTGCAAAATAGGCATCATAATTTCCTGTGCATTCGATGCTTCCATCTCTTCTCTAATAATAGCTTCAATTTTTCTAAGAGATTTCCACGCTAATGGCAAAAAAGTATATAAGCCTCCTGCTACTTTGCGAACAAATCCTGCTCGTAACATATATTGTGCACTAATAACATCAGCATCTGACGGCACTTCACGCAACGTTGGTGCGTATAATTTGCTGGCTAACATAAACCTATGACTCCTTTTCCTTCATCTCTAAATATGTATTAATTTCATTAAATAATGTATCAACTAATTGGTGTTCTGGAACAGTTTTTATAACTTCACCTTTGCGGAATATGATACCTTGTCCATTACCACCAGCAATACCAAAATCAGCTTCTCGAGCCTCTCCTGGTCCATTTACTACACACCCCATAACCGCTACCTTGATTGGTTCTTTAATAGATGCTAGTCGTTGTTCTACAGTTTCTGCCATACTAAATAAATTAACTTGGCATCTTCCACAAGTAGGACAAGAAATCATAGTGGCCCCAAAATTTCTCAATCCCAATGAGCTTACTATCGTTCGTCCCACTTCAATTTCGTGAATTGGATCGCCTGTTAATGATACCCGTAAGGTATCCCCAATACCGTCAGCTAATAAAGCACCAATTCCAATCGCGGATTTAATAGTGCCTTGCTTTATAGTTCCTGCTTCTGTAACCCCTAAATGCAATGGATATGGTACTTTATCTGATAATTTGCGATATGCTTCTATCATCAATGGCACTTCAGTAGCTTTGATAGATAATTTCATCTCTTTATAGTCTAATTTCTCTAAAATGCGAACATGTTCAAGTGCTGTTTCCACCATACCATCAGCAGTAGGATGTCCACCATAAGCTTCTAGAATGCGCTTAGGTAATGATCCTGCATTCACACCAATACGAATAGGAATCCGTTTTGGTTTCGCCTTTTCTACTACGGCTAACACATTATCTATACTTCCTATATTCCCTGGATTAATACGTAAACCATCGACATTACTATCGATGGCTTGTAGTGCCAATCGATAGTCGAAATGAATATCTGCAATAAGTGGTATTGATATACCTTTTTTAACAATCTCTAATGACTTAGCGGCTTCCATAGTAGGAACTGCCACTCTAACTATTTCACAGCCTGCCTCTGTTAATCGATTAATTTCCGCAATTGCTTTGTCTGTATAGATTGGATTCGTAGTAATCATTGACTGAATACTAATTGGTGAAAAATCACCAATTTTAACTGACCCCACATGAATACCATTAGTTTGTTTTCTTACAATCATAGCATATACTCCTAGATATTAGATATCATAAACGACTGATATCACTTATCGTCGTATAAAGAAATAACAATAATAATAAAGCCACTCCCGTCATTTGTATGTATTGTAAAGCTTTTGAAGGTAATTTTTTGCCCGTAATTCCCTCAATAATCAATAAAATTAAATGGCCTCCATCAAGGACTGGCAAGGGCAATAAATTGATAACACCTAAATTTAAGCTTAAAATAGCTGTAAAGTAGACTAAGCTTGCGAAGCTAATAGCCGCCACTTCTCCAGCCATTTTCGATACACCAATCGGTCCAGACAACTCGGCTTTCTCTTGCCCCGTTACCATAGCCCACAATCCATGCAACATATCATAAATTGTATGCCCTGTAAATGTCACTGAATGTGTAACTGCCTCGCCAAAGGAAAATGATGTATATACAGGCTTTTGCATAATACCTATAAGAACTCTTCCATCTTGTTCTACTGGAATCAATGATAGAGATTCTTGTATATCCCCGCGCTTAACTACAACAGTAACTACTTTCTTACTTTTACCTTCTAAAGCCTTAGCAATATCTGTCCACGCTGCAATAGGTTTGTCACCTATAGAAATAATCCGATCATCCACTTGCATATGTGCAATCGCAGCTGGACTACCACTTGCAATAGACCCTACAAGCGGTTCATTAGATGCTTGTCGTTGACCTACGCAAAGAAATACCAAGAAAAATAGTACTATGGCTAACAAAAAATTGAAAACAGCACCGGCTGCAATAACAATAAATCGTTTCCATACAGATTTGTTTAAAAAAGAACGTTCATTCAATTCCTCTTCATCCGTCATACCCGCTATTTTATTATAACCACCTAAAGGTATTAGACGAATAGAATATAAGGTTTCTCCTTTTCGTACTTTTACTAAGGCAGGCCCAAATCCAATAGCAAATTCATCGACTTGCATGCCAGAAGCTTTAGCAGTAATGAAATGTCCAAATTCATGAATGAACACAATAATACCAAACACAAATATGGTAGCTAAAATCGTTGTCATATAGTCTCCTAATTATCTCTATCTATAATAAACTGTGCTTTTTCTCTTGCCCATCTATCAATGGCCAACAGATTTTCTAATGTGAATTCAGCAGCAGACTCCATGGATTCTAGTACTTTTACAACTGTACTATAAATTTGAGGAAATGATAGTTTGTCATCTAAAAATGCATATACAGCTGTTTCATTTGCTGCATTAAATACAGCAGGTGCAAAACCGCCTTGGCGTCCTACTTCAAAGGCTAATCGTAGTGCTGGGAAATCATCATACCGTGGGGGCATAAACTCTAATGTTAATGCTTTAGTAATATCCAATGTATCCATAGACAATGCTTCTCTCTTCGGGTATGTCAATGCATATTGTATAGGCTCACGCATATCTGGATTTCCCAATTGTGCTAATATGGCACCGTCTTTCATCATAATCATTGAGTGCACTATACTTTGCGGATGTACTACTACATCAATATGATCAAAATCAAAACCAAAAAGCCAATGGGCTTCAATAACTTCTAATCCTTTATTAAAAAGACTCGCTGAATCTATAGTTATTTTATTGCCCATATTCCAAGTCGGATGTTGTAAACAGTCCTTAGCGGTAGCTTGTTTGATCCTTTCTGATGTCCAAGTTCGTAAAGGACCACCAGATGCAGTGATAATCAATTTATCTACATTATCTCTCTGTTGTCCTTCTAAACACTGAAAAATAGCACTATGTTCACTATCGATTGGCAAAATATCTACACCATGTTCTCGTGCTAACGATGTAATTAAAGGACCTCCTGCTACTAAGGTTTCTTTGTTGGCTAGGCCAATCGTTTTATGATGCTTAATAGCTTCCACAGTAGGTTCGATACCTGCTGCACCAACAATAGCTGTAATTACCATTGTTGCTTCTGATAAAGTAGCCGCCTCTATCAACGCTTCTTTACCACATACTAATCGCGTATTACCTGTATATCGTGATTTGAATAAGCGATACGCCTCTTCATCAACTACACCTGCCATAATAGGGGCAAATTTATTAATTTGTTCTTCCAGCAAATCAATATTATGATAAGTAACTAACGCTACCGTCTTAAATAAATTAGGATGCTGCGATACTACATCTAATGTTTGCGTTCCAATAGATCCTGTACTACCTAGAATACTTAAAAATTTCATATGCTATCCTTCTTATATACGCAATAGTGACATAACTACACTAATGATAAACATTAGAATAATAAACCTATTTAAACAAAAAATAAATATATAACCGTTAGTGGTGCTGTAAATAGCAAACTATCAAAACGATCTAATACACCACCATGACCAGGAAGTAACACACCTGAATCTTTCACATGGCAATCTCGTTTCAACTTTGATTCCATTAAATCTCCTAAGGGAGCAAAAATGCCTGCTAATATACCTATAGAAAAACCTATATGTATAGGAAAATTAAAAATTAATCCCAATATAGTTCCTGTTATAATAGAACCAATAAATCCACCCACAAAGCCTTCTAATGTTTTATTGGGACTAATGAGGGGAACAATCTTATGGTTTCCCCACGCACGCCCTGAAAAATAGGCAAATGTATCACTAGCCCATGTACAAAACAATAGTAGCCATAATACAAGTTCGCCCATATTAGTAGATACAACTGGTATATTAAAAAATGAGTAGATTTCATTTTGACGCAATACTAATAAAGCCCCAAATCCAATAGTAATATATAACAAGCCCCATAGAGCATGTGCTATATCACTAATAGTATAAGATTTTGGCTTAAGAATATATAATAATCCCCCAAGAAATATAGACATCAAAGTTACAGTAATAGCTATGCTAAACGCATGGATAGCTATAGAAGCAAGAATAATGATTGCTAAAATATAACCTCCTAATACGGGAGGATGTATTTTATTATTCGCCATCATAGTGATAAATTCTCTCCATCCAATCAAAGCTAATAAGATAATTAACCCATCATAGATGTTTCCACCTGTAGTAATCGCAAAGATAGCAACTATAAAGCCAATCAAAGCGGTAATAACTCGTGTTTTAAGCATCCTTTACTCCTCTGTTTTTAAGCCACCAAAGCGACGTTCTCGCTGTTGAAAGTCCCAGACAGCTTCACGTAATGTAGCCTCTGTAAATTCCGGCCAATGCAGATCAGTAAACCAAAATTCTGCATAAGCTAATTGCCATAATAAAAAATTACTAATTCGATAATCTTTACTTGGACGAATTAATAAATCTACATCAGAAAATTCTTTAGTCCATAATCTTGATCCTACATACTCTTCTGTAATAGCATTAACGTCTAATAATCCTGCTTTGACATCAGAGGCTATTTCTTTCATAGTACTCACAATTTCAGCACGACCGCCATAGTTGATAGCCAATTGTAAAGTAAGGCCTGTATTATTCATAGTTAATAATTCGGCATCATGAATAATTTTTTGTAATTCAGGAGCTAGTTCACCGATATTCCCTATAAAGCGAATTTTAACATTATGAGAATGCATATCCTCAATATTATGGCTTAAATATTCATGAATTAATGACATTAATAGCGACACTTCTTTAGGCGGACGTTTCCAATTTTCTGTAGAAAATCCATACACTGTCAACGCTTTAATCCCAATTTTATCAGCAGCAGTTACTATTGTTTTCAGTGTATCTGCTCCTGCTCGATGTCCCATTGCACGAGGTAAGCCACGTCGTCTAGCCCATCGACCATTACCATCCATAATAATAGCCACATGTTTTGGTATGTTATTAGGGTCAAGATTTTTCTGTACTATACTCTTAGGTTTTAAAAATTTCTTTAGCATATTCTACCTCTTTGCAGTCTTGAAAATTACTAGTAATCATAGGCCTATATAGTAAAATGTGCCATTCACCATCCTGGTAAGTTACACGACCCACATAAAATCCTTGTTCAGAAACATCAAAAAACCGATTAAACGAACCACCTATAGTTACTTTAAATGGAATAGAAGCAGCCTGCAAAATAGGTTTCACAAGCTGCCAAGGTAGTCCTACTATATGTTCAGAAATATTCATTATACTTCTAAAATATCCTTTTCTTTCACATTTTTTAATTCATCGATCATTTTGATTTTTGCATCTGTTAATTTTTGAATTCTATCTTGGCCATCTTTAGCTACATCTTCGGTAATTGTTTTTAATTTTTCTTCTTTTTTAATAGCATCATTGGCATCACGACGAATATTGCGAATCGCCACTTTTGCATCTTCAGCTTTCTTATGAACGACTTTTACAATTTCTTTACGACGTTCTTCTGTTAATTGAGGAATAGCCAACCGAATTTGGGAACCATCATTATTTGGATTAAGACCTAAATCTGATTGTAAAATTGCCTTTTCAATAGCCCCAATCATAGATTTATCCCATGGTGCAATAATGATCATTCTTGGTTCTGGGGCAGATACGTTAGCCACTTGATTAACTGGTGTAGGTGTACCATAATAATCTACCATAACCTTGTCCAATAACGATGTACTAGCACGGCCTGTCCGAATCGAAGCAAATTCGTGTTTCATAGCATCGATCGTTTTGTCCATACGAATCTCTTGTTGTGTTACTAATTCATTTAATTCCATTATTTCTCACCTCTTACGATAGTTCCAACGTCTTCGCCCATTGCAGCACGAGTGATATTGCCAGGAATATCCATACTAAATACTACAATAGGAATATCATTATCTTTGCATAGAGTTGTAGATGTAGCATCCATCACTTTTAATTCCCTACTAATAACATCCATATAAGTAAGTTCTTCAAATTTCTTAGCTTCTGGATTGATTTTTGGATCAGAATCATATACACCATCTGCAAATTTTTTAGCCATTAAAATTGCATCGGCCTCAATCTCAGCTGCTCGCAACGCAGCAGTTGTATCAGTAGAGAAATAAGGTTTACCTAAGCCTGCGCCAAAAATTACGATACGTTTTTTTTCTAAGTGACGAATTGCACGACGGCGAATATATGGTTCTGCAATTTCTTGCATTACAATAGCTGTTTGCACACGTGTATCAACACCAGCTTGTTCCAATGCATCTTGTAGAGCTAACGAATTCATAACAGTCGCAAGCATTCCCATATAATCAGCAGTGGCTCTATCCATGCCTTTATTACTTCCAGCTAATCCACGCCAGAGATTACCGCCACCTACAACGATAGCAATTTCCAAGTCTGTTTTCTTAGCCAAGGCAGCAATTTCCTTAGCGATTTCTTCTACAGTTACTGGATTAATACCATAGCCTTGTTCACCAGCTAATGCTTCACCACTTAATTTTAATACAATCCGTTTAAAGTCACGTTTTTTTGACATCTTATGTTACTCCTCTACTATATTGCAAAAATAAGAGAACACTATTCGGTGTTCTCTTATCTATATCTTACTTACCAGCGAATGCCATTACTTCTGCTGCGAAGTCATCATTACGTTTTTCAAGGCCTTCACCTAAGCCATAACGAACAAAACGACGTACGTTAATGTTTTCACCGATTTTTGCAATATTTTCATTAATGATATCAGTAACTGTTTTGTCACCATCTTTAATAAATACTTGCTCCAATAAGCAATTCTCTTTATAATATTTTTCAATACGGCCATTAACCATTTTTTCCAATACTGCCGCAGGTTTTGGTTTACGACCAGCTTTAACATCTTCTTCTGCTTCTGTCTTGGCCTGTTCAAGAAGAACTGCTTTTTCATGCTCAATAACAGTTGCTGGCACATCTTCACGTTTTAAATATGCTGGATTAGTAGCAGCAATTTGCATAGCAATATCTTTTGCCAACGCTTGGAAATCATCTGTTTTAGCAACAAAGTCAGTTTCACAGTTAACTTCTACTAATACGCCAATACGTCCGCCGCCATGAATATAAGATGCAACAACACCTTCAGCAGCAATACGTCCAGCTTTTTTAGCGGCAGCAGCTAACCCTTTTTCACGAAGAAGATCAATCGCTTTTGCCATATCTCCATCAGTTTCAGTCAATGCTTTTTTGCAGTCCATCATTCCTGCACCAGTAGTTTCACGTAATTCTTTTACTTGAGCAGCTGTAATCGCCATTCTATTATCCTCCATTACACTAATTAAGGTAAGGATTATCCTTACCTTAATTATATTAAGTCATAAAAATAGTATAGTCTTATCTATTAAGCTTCTTCAACCTGTTCGCCTTGACGACCTTCCAAAATAGCATCTGTCATTTTACCGGCTAATAATTTGACTGCACGAATTGCATCATCATTAGCTGGAATTGGGAAGTCAATTTCATCAGGATCACAATTAGTATCTACAGTAGCAACAACTGGGATACCCAATTTTTTAGCTTCTGCAATAGCAATACGTTCTTTTTTAGGATCAATAACTAGCAATGCTCCTGGCATTTTAGGCATATCTTTAATACCACCTAGGTATTTTTCTAATTTTTCCATTTCATGGCGAAGACCGATAACTTCTTTTTTAGGTAATACTTCAAATGTACCGTTTTCAGCCATTGTTTCTAATTCTTTTAAACGTTTAATACGAGTTTCAATTGTTTTAAAGTTAGTTAACATACCACCCAACCAACGTTCATTAACATAGAACATGTTGGCACGAATGGCTTCGTCCTTAATAGATTCTTGAGCTTGTTTTTTTGTGCCTACGAAAAGTACTACATCACCGTTAGCAGCAACGTCGCGCAAGAATGCATATGCTTCTTCTACTTTTTTAACTGTTTTTGCAAGGTCAATAATATAAATACCATTGCGTTCTGTAAAAATATACTTCGCCATTTTAGGATTCCAACGACGAGTTTGATGTCCAAAATGAACACCAGCTTCTAATAATTGTTTCATTGATACTACTGACATGGTAGTTACCTCCTGTTACTAAACCTCCGCAACTTCATCCTTCGGGCCACTCAAAATCGAGCACAGTACCGAAGTCCATCAACGTGCGTATTTTTTATACTGGTAAATTATACCATAAAGAAAGATAGAGTAGCAAGTATGTTTTTTACTTATATCTATAGACTGATGGCAATGATATATGCATATGATTGTCTCCTAAACTAGTATCTATTAAAACTAGTTCTATCTATTCGTCTGTTACTTGCCCCTATATATTAAGCTTTTAGTTGTTTAATTACAGCGGCTCTATCACGTGCTCCAAAAACCGCAGATCCAGCTACTAATAATTCAGCGCCCGCCCTCTTGACTGCTTCACATGTGGTGGTATTAATACCACCATCCACCTCAATGACTACGTGAGTGTTATCCATCAACTTTAATAGTGAGGATACTTGTTTAATTTTATCAATTGTTCTCGGTATAAAAGACTGTCCCCCATATCCAGGATTAACACTCATGATCAGCACCATATCTAGATCATTAATAATATTTTCTAACATAGCAACTGGAGTTGACGGATTTAAAGCAACCCCAGCTTTCATACCTGATGATTTAATTTGTTGAATCAATCGATGTGCATGTGGTGCAGCCTCCACATGAAATGTAAAGTATTCCACACCAATACCGGCATACTCATCAATATATGTTTCTGGATTTGTCACCATAAAATGAACATCAAAAGGCAATGTTGTATAAGGACGAATAGCCTTTACAATAGGCGCTCCAAATGTAAGATTAGGTACAAAGTGACCATCCATTACATCAATATGTAACATATCAGCGCCACATTGTTCAATATCTGCTAATTCCTTGGCTAATTCTGCAAAATTAGCCGATAACATAGATGGTAACACTTTAACCATAACTAATTCCTTTCTTACGAAGATACTTCGCTACACATACTAGTACTGCCTATATAAAATCCTTTTTCTATGATGTATACACCTAGATTGTTAATTCAATACAACAAGAATGCTGTATATAACGCCATAATTATAGTGCGTATTCACGTGCCCGTATATAAATCTAAAAAGTTTCAATATATTAACGCTGTCTTTGCTTGATGATTTCCTCTCGAATCGCCAGATACGATGCATATCGTTGTTCACTAATATATCCATTCTCCAAAGCATCTTTGATTCCACAAATTGGCTCATGATCATGATAACAAGGACTAAACTTGCACTGTGATTCATACTGTAAAAATTCTGGGTATAAAGAGGTTAACCGTTCCAATGATATATGGGTAAATCCAATGGCACTAAAACCAGGTGTATCCATAATAAACGACTCATCATTCAAGCTAAACAAAGACGCATGGCGAGTCGTATGACGACCACGCTTAATTTTTTCACTAACTTGACCTGTTTGAAAGGAAAAACTTGGCTCTATCTCATTAAGTAAACTACTTTTACCTACTCCAGATGGACCTGCAAAAGCACTTACCTTGCCTTGTAAACAATCTCTTAATTCATCAATCCCCTCATGTGTTCGAGTTGATGTAGTTAATACGCTGTACCCTAATTGACGATATTCATTAACCAATGCACTCGTTGATGCATCAGCTAAGTCGTATTTATTAATACAAATTCGTACATATATATCGGCATCTTCAATCATCACTAACAATTTATTTAGCAGTAATGTATTAATATCTGGGTCATGAGCCGCTACTACTAAAATAACTTGATTGATATTAGCAATAGCTGGACGAATTAAAGAATTGACTCTATGATGAATGCGTTCTATAAAAGCATCCTCTGATATATCAACATAATCCCCCACTAAAAGGGAGTATCGAGTTTTCTTTAACCTTCCTCGCACTTTACATTCATGTACAATTCCATCCTTAGATTGTACATAAAAATAACCATTCATATTTTTTATTACAATACCTGTAGTCATATAACTCCTATAATGTTGAATCTTGTACTAATGCGCCATCTAAATAGACTTGTACTCGCACTGTACCCACGCCAGATACTTTTTTCACTATACGGTCACCCGGTTTTTTTACATCATCATAAATCACTTTTGTGCCTGTATCATCGGTGGTAAGAATTTTTAAATGTTGATTATTAGATCCAGATGGCACTGTTACATCGACTGTACCACTCGTTCCATCTGCATTAGATGTATTATTTTCTCGCTTTTTACTATCTTGCATTTCAGTAGTAATCGTAATGCCTGCTCCTACATCTACAGACTCATTAGCTTTCAAACTTTGCTTAGTTACCAATGCAGACTCATCAATTGAGCCTTGAATATTTAATAATGAAAGTTGTGCAGAAGCTAATGTTTCTCTCGCTTCTTTTAAAGTCATTCCGATAACACTAGGAACTGTTGTTTTCTTGGCCACTAATTTATTAACAGTAATATTAACAATGGTTCCCTTAGAAACTTTAGCATTTCCTGATGGATCTTGCATAATAATCACACCGTCAGGTTGTTCTGAATCATTCGCCGTCGATATTTTCCCAATGGCAAGCCCCAAATCCTTGAGTTTTCCCTTAGCTTGATCGATAGTGAGTCCTGTTAAATCCGGTATTGTAATATCTCCAATTCCTTTACTTACTACTAAATGAACTGTACGCTGTTCTTTAACCGTTTCTCCTGCCTGTGGTGTTTGTGAAATAACTTGCCCTGCTGGTACATCAGGATTAGTTACTTCGCTCACAGAAACTCGCAAATGCTTATCTTCCAAAATATGCTTTGCTACAGAGACTTGCTTACCTACTACATTAGGAACATCTACTGTTGCATTGCTCCAGAAATTTCCAAAACTCAAAAAGGCCCATAAAAAAGCTACTACAAAAATAGCAATAGATCCTAATAAGATATATTTTTGTGGAATACTTGCTAATTTATTTAATATACCTTTTTTTGACTCTCTATCACTAGGCTCATACTCATCTTCATAGTCGCTAAGTGCATCCGCATTAACAGATGGTAATACTTGCGTTGCAAAGTCATGAGGAATCAAACGGCTACTTTTCGAATTAACAAACCCTTGAGACAATCGTAAATCACTAATCATGTCGGAAATAGAATGAAACCGCTCAATTGGATTTTTAGCCAATGCTTTCACAACAGCAGCCTCTAACAAAGGAGGTATGCTTGGATTATACCGAGTAGGTGGGCATAGAGGTTCTCGTACATGTTTTAGAGCTACACTAATAGGCGTATCCCCTTCAAATGGCACATGACCTGTTAACATTTCATATAGGACTGCACCAAGAGAATAAATATCTGTACTACCTGTTACTGGCTTTCCACTTGCTTGTTCTGGTGATAAATAATGTGCTGACCCCATAATAGAATTAGTATACATCATGGTATTAGTCGTATTCATAGCTCTAGCAATACCAAAATCAGTTACTTTAACACGCCCCTCTTTAGTGATTAATACATTATGAGGTTTAATATCACAGTGAACAATCCCCATAGCATGAGCATGTTCAAGTCCTTCAGCAATAGAAATCGCAATTTTAACAGCTGTATCAATGGATAAACGACCATGTCGTAAGATATACTCTTTTAATGTTTCTCCATCTACATACTCCATAACAATGTAGTGTAATCCCTGATCAAACCCAACATCATACATATTTACAATATTAGGATGGCTTAACTTTCCTGCTGCTTGTGCCTCTCTCTTAAAACGACTAACAAATTCATCATCATTTGCAAAATTTTGGTGCAAGATTTTAATGGCCACTGTGCGACCTAATAAAGAATCTATTCCTTTATATACATCAGCCATGCCACCGATGCCGATTTTTTCTAAAATTTTATATCGATTATCGAGGATGATTTCTTGATTATCATGTATTATATTCATCATTTCACCACTTTCCAGATTACACTGTTCCAATAATAATTGTTACATTATCACTAGCACCTAAATCATATACCATAGACATTAAATGGTTTAACGCCTCTTCATCTGACGAAATCTGTTCTAATGTGTCAGCAATGATTGTATCATCAGCATAACCTGTCAATCCATCTGAACATAATAATATACGGTCACCTGATTGTACTGATATTTCACCACTATCAACCTGAACCGTGCTCTCTACCCCCACAGCACGAGTTAACAAATTCCTTTGTGGGTGTTGTAACAACTCTTCCTTTTTAAGATGTCCATCCACATACAATTGGTGTACCATCGAATGGTCTGTTGTAATTTGTTCTAACTGATGATTAGAATACACATATAAACGGCTATCTCCTACATTAGCCCAATATAGTGTTTTATTAACCACAGAAGCTATAACAGCAGTAGTTCCCATCCCTTTCAACGCCGGTTCTTCTTTTGCCCGTCTAGAAATGCTCGTATTAGCACAAGTAATCGCATCAATTAATGTGCTTTGTTGAATCGGGCTATGAGACTCTAAAAAATGAACAATTTCATCAATTGCTAATGTACTGGCTAAAGCACCACCCTTATAGCCTCCCATACCATCTGTAACAATACAACTCGTACGAGTAATAGCAAATCTATCTTCATTTTGTTTGCGAACTAGTCCAATTTTACTCATGCCAACGCTTTTCATTGCATCGCCTCTTTCTTATATACTGCATGCTGCGCTTTCAATTGTCCACAAGCAGCTTGAATGGCATCACCCATTTCTTTTCTAACTGTAACCGATATACCGTAAGAAAAAATAATTTTTTTAAAATCAGAAATATCTTTTATCGTAGGTTTATATAAGTGAATATGTTCATTACCATTCACCGGGATTAAATTAACATTACAATTAGGGAAATTAGCTGCGATTTGACCTAATTGATGGGCACATTCTTTAGAGCTATTGATTCCTTCAATTAAAATATATTCAAATGTAACTCGTCGCTGTGTTTTTTCATAATAATACTGGAGGGCTTTCAAAATTTCCTCTAATGAATACGTAGCACCTATGGGCATAATTTTTTGTCGCATATCATCTGTCACTGCATGTAATGATAGAGCTAATGTAATCGGTAACCCCTCATCTGCTAATAAGTAAATATTTTCTACAATACCACATGTAGATATGGTCATTTTACGATAACTAATCATACATGTTTCTGATGCATGAATAAACATCAAGGCTTTCACAACATTATCATAGTTCTGTAATGGTTCACCAGCACCCATAACCACTAGCGAATGGATATTCTCTTGCAGCATATAAGCAAATAGTAATACTTGTGAAACTATTTCATAAACTTCTAAATTTCTATATAGACCATTAACAGTAGATGCGCAAAAGATGCATCCCATAGCACAACCTACTTGAGAAGATACGCATACTGAATTTCCATAATGTTGTTTCATAAACACTGCTTCAACGCAGCTGCCATCATTAAGTTCCAGTAACAATTTACGTGTCTTACCATCAGGTGCTACATGTTCTGCTATAACACGAGGTATCGATATTATACAATTTTCTTTTAACCACGTTCGTAGAGACTTAGGAAACTGTAGCATACTATCAAAATCAAAAATATATCGTTTATAGATATAATCCATCAATTGTTTAGCTCTGAATTTTTGTATATGATAAGTTATAAATAATTCTTGCAGTTCCTGTAAAGATTTACCTAGTAATTCTATCATAATTTCTCCTTACGCAACCGAGCCATAAAAAAACCATCCATACGATCCGTTGCTGGATTGATGGTAAGCATTTTATTTGGTGTAGGTAAATGAAGATACTCTGATATATCATCTACTATAAAATCTTTATGTGTCATTAAAAAATGATTTACTACATCTTCATTTTCCAAATGATTAATCGTACATGTAGAATACACTAATATACCACCATCTTTCACTACTTTAGCTGCTTCATCAAGAATCATAGATTGCAATTTTGGCAATTCCTCAAGATGTTTCTCATTTTTTCTCCATCTTATGTCTAATTTTTTCTGTAAAATACCTAAACCTGAACAAGGTGCATCAACAAGAACTTTATCAAATGATTGACCATATAAGTCATGCAAATCTCTACCATCTTGTAGACGAGTTTCTACATTGGTAACGCCCAATCGTTTAGCATTTTGATTCATCAATGCCAACTTATGTTCATGTATATCACCAGCTATAATATGTCCAGTATTATGCATCATGGCAGCTAAATGCATTGTTTTACCGCCTGGTGCGGCACAAACATCTAAAATGTAATCGCCCTCCTTAGGCGCTACCACATGTGCCACAAGCATCGACGCTATATCCATAAAGGTAATTTTTCCTGTTACAACTAAAGGATGAGTAGATAGAGATTCCTTATGAGATATAATGTAAACTGCCTCTTTTATAGATTCATGTTGCTCGATAGTCCATCCAGATTGCTCTAATTCTATCAAACAATCTTCTATAGATATTTTTAATGTATTAATGCGTGCTATTAAGCATGGTTGCTCATTAAACCATTCACATAAGCCAATTGTTTTAGATAAACCCATCTCACGTTGCCAACGTTGGATTAACCATAGTGGCTGATTATACGTATAAGCAATTCGCTCATCTTCATCATGAGCAAGTTTATCAATGCTTAAATCATCTATTTTTCGAATGGCATTTCGCAATACACCATTAACAAATCCAGATAATCCTCGTACAAATTTTTTCGCTAATTTGACACTTTCATTAACGGCCGCCGTATGAGGTACTTTATCCATATAGAAAATTTGATATAAGCCTAATCGTAAAATTTCCACCACTATCGAGGATAATCTATGTATCGGCTTATTCGTTAAAGCTACAATAATTGCATCTAAATAATTTCGCCTACGAATAACACCATATACTAACTCTGTAAAAAATCTTCGATCTAAATCATGCAATGCATAGGTCCTAATATAATGCGCCAAAACGATATTAGCATACGCTCCTTGCCGATTAATTTCCGTCAATGCTTTAATCGCCAGCAAACGAATATTTGTTTTATTTATAGTAACTTGATTTTCTCCCATCAATTAGTCCTTCTACTATACGTCTAACTTTTTTTACGTCAACTCTTGTATTACAACAAGGTCCATTTGGTCTTTCATTTAATATGCCAATAACTGGTATGGGAAAGACATCAACCATTCCACTAGCCAAATCACGTTCACAGGCAATTGCCACAATTGCTTTTGGCTTTATTTTTTTCACTTGCATACGAGCCAACGTGCCTCCCGTGACAACTACAAATTGACATCCATAGTCATTAGCAATTTCTAATAAATCCCCTACTTGACACCTGCCACATTGCTTACAATTATGTATATCATGTGTTACTTTATGAATACATGTATTTTCCTGTAAACAGTGAGGAGTTAATAATAAAATTTGACGAGCCTCTACCTTATACATATGAGAAGCAACTAAATGATTTATCATATCAATCATAGATTGCCTAAATTCATCTTTACTAATTCTACATATCCATGCAATGCCAAGACTAAGAGTAGAAAATGCATAGACAAATCGATTACTCATACGTAAAAGATAAGGCGGTACACGATAGATACCATAAACAGCTATCAGTAATATCCCGTATAACCCCCAAATTATCACAGGTAATATCAATATACTACATTCAACGCCGAGTGCCACGATAAAGCCAAATTGATATAAACCTGGCCACAAAAGATACATAAACAAAACAATCCATAGCGTAATGATGATAAAAGTAACTGTCATCATAGCAATATAGAGATGATATGTTTTATAACTTTGTTCTTTCATATACTACGCTCATTCCTCAAATTGTAAGCCTTTACTAATTTGATACCCTCTACAGTAATCACCTGCGTTAACCGCCTTTTTATTTTCTGGTTGAACCATTGTAATCTCAATAGATCCTTCGCCAGTAAGAACAACAAAGGAACGTTTAGTAACTGCTAAAATAGTGCCTGGTTTTTCCATAGTAGTCGGCATATCACTGATGGTTGCCTCCCATATTTTTAACCGTTTCCCATGAATAAAAGAATAGCACCCTGGTGCAGGATTTAAAGCACGTATTCTATTTACAATATTTCTTGCACTGTCTTTCCAAGAAATTCGCCCCATATCTTTTGTAATTTTATTAGTAAAAGTAGCCTTATCATGATCTTGTGGCGTTGGAATGATCTGTCCCCCTACATAACCATCAATCACTTTGTTAATGCATGTTCCACCTAATATAGATAATTTGTGGAATAATTCGCCTGTTGTTTCTTTCTCATCAATCATAACTCGATGAATATAAAGAATATCACCTGTATCGAGGCCATTATCCATTTTCATAATCGTAACACCCGTCTCTATATCACCGTTTAAGATAGCCCAATGAATTGGTGCAGGTCCACGATAAGAAGGTAAAATAGACGCATGTACATTAATGCAACCATATTTTGGCAATGCAATAAGCCAAGGTGGCAAAATTTTACCATACGCCACCACAACTATAAGATCAGGTGCTAAGGACTTTAACAACTCTTCTGTTTTAGAATCCCGCAAAGTAACTGGCTGATAAACTGATAAATTATGAGATAACGCCACTTCTTTAACTGGTGGTCTCTGTATTTTTTTACCCCGCCCACTTTGCTTATCAGGTTGGCAAAACACGCCAACAATTTCATGTCCCTCCTCTATAAGAGCTTGTAATGTAGGAACTGCAAAGCTTGGTGTTCCCATATATACAATTTTTAACGGGCTCATAATAACCTCCCTTGCCAATCCACACTAGTCAACGTTATTTTGAACAACATTCTTCAAATCAGTGGCTTTCTCAATAAATAAAATTCCATCGAGATGATCGATTTCATGTTGTAAAATGCGTGCTAAAAAGCCCTCAGCTCGAATAACAACCTTTTTATTATGTTTATTAATAGCATGGACTATAACTTTATTAAAGCGAACAACATCACCATAATATCCAGGTACACTCAAACAACCTTCTAACCCAATTTGTGTGCCTTCTTTATGTACAATAACTGGATTAATTAGTTCTAATAAACCATTTCCGTCATCTAACACAATAATTCGGCTGGATACACCAATTTGTGGTGCTGCCAATCCACATCCATCAGTTTTGTACATGGTTTCTGCCATATCTACTAATAAACTTCGTATCTTTTTATTTACAAATGACACAGGCTCCGCTACCTGTTTTAAAACTGGATTTCCTGCTTTTAACACGTCTAATACTGCCATATTACCTCCATTAAACAGGATCTACATCAATCAATACACCTTCTTGTGTAAATATCCACGAATTATATATATATTTCTTAATATGATTGAGATGTGATCCTCGTAACATAATCGATAACCGATATAAATCTCTAATTTTAGAAATTCCTTCTTCATAAGGGCCAAAAATACTAACTGATATATCCGCCTGTGCCGATATATCATCAACAATCGAAGTAGCAATTTTATCTGCTACTTCTTTATGTTTATGACGAACCACTATATGAATCATTTCTCCATAAGGTGGATACCCAAGGTCTCGTCTATTTTTAATTTCTTCATTGTAAAAGCCTACATAATCATGGGTCTTACTTTTTATTATAGCATAATGTAGCGGATTATATGTTTGAATCACTGCTTTTCCTGCTTTATTTCTACGTCCTGCTCGTCCCACTGTCTGTGTTAATAAATCAAAAGTACGTTCAGCCGCCGTATATAAAGGGATATTCAACACTGAGTCAGCTGTTAAAACGCCAACTGCTGTAACATTTGGAAAGTCATGTCCTTTCGATACCATTTGTGTGCCCAACAAAATATCATAAGCACCTATTGCAAAATCATGTAAAATAGCATCGCCTTGTCCTTTTTTAGTAGCTATATCTTGGTCTAATCTAGCAACCTTCGCATGCGGATACCGTTTTTTTAGTTCCTCCTCCACTCGTTGGGTACCAGAACCAAAGTATTTAATCTTTTTACTTTGACAGTGAGGACAAACCATAGGTATAGGCTCATGATATTCACAATAATGACACTTTAACTCTTTAGCCGATTGATGGTACACTAACGCCACATCACAATGAGGGCATAAAATTGGTTTCCCACATTCACGACACATAACAAAAGTACTATACCCACGACGATTTAATAAAATAATCATCTGTTCCCGTTTTTCTAATGTTTCTTGAATCAATAATGATAATGCATCAGAAAAAACAGAATAATTACCATATAATAATTCTTCTTTCATATCTACCAATTCAATGTGTGGCATGGGTTGATCAAAAATACGACGTGGTAATTCCAATAAATGATATTCAGATTGTAATGCTTTATAATAGGATACTACCGATGGTGTGGCTGATCCTAATATAACTGGGCATTGATGTGCTTTCGCCCGCCACAAAGCCACCTTTCGTGCATGATATCTCACCATGTCTTCTTGTTTATAAGAATTATCATGCTCTTCATCAACGATAATTAATCCAATATCATCCGATGGGGCAAATACTGCTGAGCGTGCCCCAATAATAATATGACTATCCTTTCGCCGTAATCGTTCCCAGTTATTATAACGTTCTTGTATAGTTAACTTACTATGAAAAACGACAACTTCATCACCAAAAGTATCTACAAAACGAGTAACAATTTGATCAGTTAGTATAATTTCTGGTACTAATATAATAACTGATTTTCCTTTTTCTAAACATGACGCAGCCGCACGCAAATATACTTGCGTTTTACCACTTCCCGTAACACCATGTAATAAAAATGGTTCATAAATATCATGATTAATTGCATGTTCGATAGGTATAAAACACTGTTTCTGTTCTTCTGTTAAAGGAATGTGTATATGTCTATGGTCCACATATTGAAATTGAGTAGTTGTCTTAGACAGTCTCTCTTCTACTACCACTAAAGGATGATTCATCACCTGTTTAATCACAGCTAGTGTAAACCCTTTTGCCTTCACGAGCGATAGTGGCGCCACTTCTACTTCTTCTAAATAAGTAGCCAATGCTCGTTGCTTTTTTTTGCGTATTTCAAATTGTTCATGCGAAAAGCCTGGCAATATACGAATCCATTTTTCTTTAGGCCGCTCATAGCTTTTTAATTGCTTTTTAGTAATAGTAAATAATCGTAATGCATCACCGTATGAGCAAAGATAGTATTCACTTAATTTTTTAGCAGTCCCTAACATTTCATCCGTAAACCAAGGTTCACTATCTAATACTGCTACAATAGGCTTAATAGAAAATGTTGGTTTCTCTAATAGTTCCCGATACCCTATGAGAATTCCTTCTTCTCGTGCTGATCCCAATGGAACAACGACCCGGGTTCCTATCGGTATAGTACCTAAATCTGATGGTACTTCATAGCTATAAGGTTTATGTAATTGTTTAGTGGGGCGATTAATAATGACTTCCGCTACTACCATGTACTACTACCTCTTTAGCAACTATACTACATACTAATAATTTATTATATACCAACCCATGATATTATGAATAGTCTCTAAGCCAGAACCTACCAAAATATAACTCATAGCCATACCTACGTGTATCCGACAAAATCGTAGTCTTTGGTTCAACTTATATATAATTACTATTTTATCTAATCTATATTTCATATAATCTATCATCATAACTATAAATCATGTAATTGGCCTAGTAAACAATATATACTCCATACACAGCAACTTTATCATTAGTTATGTATAATCAAAATATAATTGTATTACCTAGTAAAAGAAAAATAAACAGCTACAATATCAGATATATAACACCTAATATTGTAGCTGTTCTCTAGTATACGATTCCTACAATATAAATTATATGCATACCAAACTATAAACGTTAAGCACGCTGTCTATTTTTAACTCTTGTTTTCCACATATTCCACAATGAAGTGGCAACACAAATAGAAGAATAACATCCACTAATAAAGCCAATGATCATAACCAATGCAAAGTTCTTAGTCGTATCTCCACCGAAAAAGAATAATGCTAAGCAGGCAAACAACGTTGTAGATAATGTATAAAAGCTACGATGAATACTTTGCGCAATACTTGCATTCGCTAAATCAGCAAATGTATCTGTTCGTTTATGAGTATGTGTATTTTCACGAATACGGTCAAAAATAACAACACATTCATTCATAGAATAGCCAATAACTGTTAAAATCGCAGCTAAGAATGAAGAGTCAATTTCCAATTGAAAGAAAGAAAACACACCAAGCACCATAATCAAATCATGGAAAATAGCTATTAATGCAGAAATGGCTATTTTATATTCAAAACGATAGGAAATATAGAGTGCTAACGCTACAAAAGCAACGACTAAATTAATAATAGCATGTTGCGTAACTTCGGACCCAATAACAGCCCCTACACTTTCAATACGTTTAGTTTGATTTTCACCAATTGTCTTAGTCATATTATCAATGACTGCCTTACTTTCATTAGGTGTTAAATTCCGTGTACGAATCATAACGTCTTTACCAGATGTATCATTAGATTCTCCTGATAACTGTATAACAGAATTTTCTAAATTAAATGTTTTTAAACTTTCACGAACCTGTGCAACTTCAACATTTTGTGTAAATTGAACTTCCACAATAGTACCACCAGTATAGTCGATACCAAGATTAAAACCTTTAGTAAAAATAGATACTAAGCTAATAATTACTAACAAAGAGGAAATAGTAAACCAAATGCGATGACGTGCTATTACATCAAATTTCATTATTTCTTCCCTCCTTTACTAGCTTCAATAACATCAAATACCGATTTAGATGGCGATATATTAGATCCAAACCAGAATGGGTGTTGGGTAAAATTACAAGCAATAAGCATTCGTAATAAATAGTGACTCATAGTAACTGCAGTAAACATACTTACCGCTACCCCTAGGGCTAAGGTGATTGCAAATCCCTTAACTGGACCAGATCCTAAGGCAATTAGAATAGCAGCAGTGATCATGACTGATACATTGGCATCTAGAATAGTCGCAAAGGCACGTTTAAAACCAGCTTCCATAGCTACACGCATAGATTTACCAGTAAACACCTCTTCTTTAAACCGTTCAAATATCAGAATATTAGCATCTACAGCCACGCCAATAGAAAGTATAATACCTGCAATGCCAGGAAGTGTCATCGTCGCATTAAATCCAATGGGACTTAAAATAACTAACAAAATCAAAACATAAATCAACAATGCTAAATTTGCCACAAATCCAGCCAATCTGTATAGCACTAATAAGAATACAACAATAAGTGCCAATCCAACAGTAAAAGCCATTACTGACTTATCTTTAGAATCTTGACCAAGACTTGGACCTACGGTACGTACTTCCATAACCTTAATTTTTACTGGTAATGCACCAGAACGTAACAAAATAGCAAGATTCTTAGCTTCTTCTAATGTTTTGCTACCCGTAATAACAGCTTTACCACCTGTAATAGCATCATTGACAACTGGTGCCGTTAATTCTTCTCCGTCAAGATGAATAGAAATACGTTTACCAATATTAGCAGCAGTTAGGTCACCAAATTTTTTAGCGCCTGCATCTGTCATTTCAATAGCAACTTCAGGTTTCTTATTCTGCCCTAATTCTTCTTTTGCATTTTTAAGATCATCACCAGTTAATTGAACTTGTCCAGCTTCATCCTTAAATTCAAGAACCGCTGTTTTACCAATCGTTTTAATTGCTTCGTCTGGATCCTTAACACCAGGCAATTCAATAATAATGCGTTTAGCGCCTTCACGTTGAATGATTGGTTCTGTTAACCCCATTTCATTGATACGTCGGCTCAAAATTTGAATAGTTCGCTCTACCGCATCATCGGTAACTTTATTTTCTCCAGCATCTTCTGCTTCTAAAACAATATGTGTGCCACCTTGTAAATCAAGACCTTGCTTAATCGATGTTGCTAATGGAACAATAAAATAAGCAAACAATCCAATAATTACAATGATGGCAAGTAAAAATTTTATAATTGCATTACGTTTCAAAAATGCCACCCTTTCTATTTTTATTACATTCAATACATCCCAGTTCAGTAATAATCTTTGGCATATAGCAATCATACATGTCCATAGGTAATAAAGCATCTGTTACCTGCATAGACCAACAAACTCCCATATACCGCGATGTATCCACGGATGCTAAAAATCGATCATAATAGCCAGCTCCCATGCCCATACGACCACCACAACGATCAAATACAAGACCAGGTACTAATAGTAAATCAATGTGATTTGGTGTTTCCATATACCATGGCTTTTTAGGAACTCTAATACCTAATACACCCTTATCAACCTCTTCTAAGTTCCTCAAACGAGCTGGCTCTATCAAGCTTTCATTCATACAAACAGGAACATATACAGTTTTTCCTGCTCCTAAAGCATGCGTAATCACACCATCCAAATTTGCTTCTTTTTCCATTGCCAAATACAACATAAGTGATGTTGCCTGTTCATATTCTGGTAAGGAAATAATTTGTTGTGTCAGTAATGATTGCCAAGCTTTACAATCTTCTGCACGCAAAGCAGCACGCCTAGCCTTGTATGCCAGACGCACTGCTTGCTTATCGCTCACTATTTAGCTTCCTTATGTTTAGTTACTATACTAGCAATACTAGAACGAGCAAATTTGATTTCTACTTTATCAGCCACTAGTAAAACAACAGTTTCATCATCAAGAGAAATAATTTCCCCATACATACCACCAATAGTTACAACTTTTTGTCCTTTTTTCAAACTATTCAACAATGTGTCGCGTTGTTTTTGCTGTTTCTTTTGAGGTCGATATAATAAAAAGTAAAAAATAACTACCATTAATAAAATCGGCCAACTAGTTTGAATAATCTGTTCAAAATCACCCATGATAAACCTCCAAAATAATAAAGTATTACTAAAAATAACTCATATGCTATTGTCACTGATAAACGAATTACATCTATCAGTACTCTAATGAGCTAAACAACTATATAATAATCAGTACTGCCAACTTGAATTTATTAATTTCTTATAACTATAACAAATTATTTTTTATGATAATTGGCCCAAAACTCCTCTCTAAACGCAGGGAATCGGTCTTCTAAGATAGCAGTACGCATACGACGCATAAATTCAAGTAAAAAGTATAAATTATGATATGTTACTAATCGAAATGCTAAAATTTCTTCTGCTTTATATAAATGACGGATATAAGCGCGAGAATAATTTTTACAAGTGTAACATTGACATCCATCTTCTATGGGATTCCAATCATGTGCAAATGTTGCATTTCTAAGTGTCAATCGACCTTGCCATGTCATAGCCATACCATTTCGAGCCACTCTTGTTGGATACACACAGTCAAACATGTCTACGCCTCGTGCAACACCTTCTACTAAGCAGTCTGGCGTACCAACGCCCATTAAATAACGTGCCTTATGAGATGGTAATAATGGTGTGGTATGTTCTAATATATCATTCATCATATCATGAGGCTCTCCTACTGAGAGACCACCAATACTATATCCATCAAAGTCTAAATCAACTAATTCTTTTGCACTTTGTGTGCGCAATTTTTTATACATGCCACCTTGTACAATCCCAAACATACCTTGTGTTTTTGAATCATGTATTTTACGGCAACGTTCCGCCCATCGAGTAGTTCTTTCTGTAGATGCCTTTGTATAATCATAATCTGCCGGATAAGGTATGCATTCATCAAAAGCCATAGCTATATCAGAATTCAATTTCATTTGTACTTGTGTAGCTACTTCTGGCGATAAAAATTGTGTAGATCCATCAATATGAGAACGAAACGTGACGCCCTTTTCTGTAATTTTTCTCATATCACCTAGACTAAATACTTGAAACCCACCACTATCTGTCAATATAGCTTGATTCCAATTCATGAACTGATGTAAGCCACCTGCTTCGGCAATCAAATCAGCTCCTGGTCTAAGAAAAAGATGGTATGTATTACTCAAAATAAGTTGAGCTCCCATCTCTTTTAACTCTTCCGGTGTCATTGTTTTTACTGTAGCTTGTGTACCTACCGGCATAAACATGGGTGTTTGAAATGTACCATGTGGTGTATGTAAAAGGCCAGCCCTCGCACCTGTATGAGGACATTCCTTTTGCAATTCATATGTAATAACCAATCGCACCCCTCCTTATAAAATCATTCATTATTATAACATATAACAGATTAATCTATCCAATAAATATAAATAGTAATTCCTAATATCATATGAATCACTACATGTCTAGCATTACCTAATAAAACTAGAGTACACTCCATACATCATCGAATAAACATGGCATCACCAAAGCTAAAAAATCTATACTTTTCCTTTACAGCCTCATGATAGGCGTTTAAGCAATGATCTCTTCCTGCTAATGCACTAATGAGCATTAACAAAGTAGATTGTGGTAAATGAAAGTTAGTGATTAACGCATCTACCATTTTATAGGTATAACCAGGATAGATAAATATTTCTGTATTTCCACTACCTGCTTGTAAGATACCTGCCTCATTAGTAGCAGATTCTAACGTGCGTACCGATGTGGTACCAACTGCAATAATACGTTTCCCTGCTTTTTTAGCTTGATTAATAATAGCAGCAGCATCTTCAGATACAGAATAAAACTCACTGTGCATCACATGATTTTCAACATTATCTACAGATACAGGTCTAAATGTACCCAATCCTACATGTAATGTAATAAATACTTCAGTAACGCCTTTATCCTGAATTCGTTTCAACAGTTCTGGTGTAAAATGTAACCCTGCTGTCGGTGCCGCTGCTGATCCTTTATGCTCAGCATATACTGTTTGATATCTATCTTGATCCTTTAATGTTTCATGAATATATGGTGGTAATGGCATTTGACCTAATTCTTCAATAATATCATCAAATACGCCTTCACAAGAAAATTCTACAATTCGTCCGCCAAAATCTGTTTTATCAATAACAGTAGCCGTTAAACGATGATCAAAAATAATCTCTTGACCAATAGGACATTTCTTACCCGGTTTTACTAAACATTCCCATCGATTCGAGCCACAAGGTGTTAATAGTAATACTTCAACCTTTCCACCACTCTCTTTTCTATGTCCAAACAAACGTGCTGGGATTACCTTCGTATTATTAAAAACAATGACATCGCCTTCTGATAATTCATCAATAATATCTGTAAAGGCATGTTTATGTTCTATGTTACCAGTAAGTTTGTCTAATATCATTAATCGTGATGAATCTCTTGGATATACAGGTGTTTGTGCAATTAATTCTTCTGGTAAATTATAATCAAAATCTGTTACTTTCATTAACAACCCTTCTTATTATCTTTAATCTGTTAACCATCAATTCACTAGTATGGAATCTAACAATCACATAATACGAAATAAATACACTCTGCTTGCACGGTATATGATAAAAATATTGCAGTATGAACGCCACCTATTTCTTATCTTGCTACCATCAATACTTAGTATATAGTATCAATGGAAACTCCCGTATAATAGTGACGCAAAATTGTTTTATAAAAATTTACATCTTCATGCGTAGCGCGTTTTGCCATCTCTGCAGCACCCCATTGTGATAACCCTACGCCATGTCCACATCCATGACCTTTTATATAAATCATGTCATTATTCTTAGTAAATGTGTGATATATTTTTTCTTGTTTTCTATCCCACGACATAGTAGTCGGCTTATGATTGATATAAAAATCAAATAGTGTGGATTTTAAACCTAATATAGCCATTAACGCATCACCCGATATAGTAACGTGTCCTTTTGAGCCTATAAAAACAGCTGATTTAATACGACCAGATACACCTCTGTCAATCGTATATATTGGTGGAGCTACCAACGGAGACAACTGTATGGAATGCAACGTGCCCACTGACTTACCTGCATGATATAATTTTTCTTCCAATTGCTTTTTGCTAATACTCACAAGCCATGTAGCCGTAGGAGCTGATTGATTCTCATCTTTTACACCTTGTAAATACGGTAAATTAGTGCCCCATACATTTTCACTATTTTCCGTATATCCCCCACTATCCGAATGAAACAATGCATTAATAGGTCGTCCATTATATCTGATAATCACGCCACGAGTAGCATCTACAGCTCGAGTCGTATTCGTATATTCTCCAGATTTTCCTCCATACACTTGATTCTTTGTGGTTGGTTGAATATCATATAATTTATTTTTATTGTTATTCATTGTGTATATAGCATAGGTCCGAGCCGCTACGGCTTGTGCTTCTAATGCAGACATCGGCCAACTTGGTATGGCTTCCTGTGGTACAACACCATATAAATATTCTTCTAAGGGCACATGATTAATCATAGTCATAGAATTAGGACCTGTAGCAATGAAAAAAATACTACCTCTATAATCCTGTCCATCGATACTTATCGCCTCATTGGCAGAAATTGATTGTACAGTAATCATAGGGCCATATACTTTCTTATCAACAACTATATTATTATTTTTTACCATAATAGGTACTCTCACCATCGCCGGAAAGAATGTATCTACTGTTGTATCCTTATCGTCACCTACAACTATTCTAGCACGTGACATAACAGCTATTTGTTGGCATTGTTCTCTTAATAACACGCGTATATAAGGTGTAGTATCTTTTTTATCGATAGATGACTTTCTAATAGGTGTCAACTTTGCATAATTCTTCAACACCTTTTCATTATTACTAGATCTAATCGACTTTGTTAAAGGTTCACTTGAGGTAGATGATTTATGTAGAAATAACCGTTTATTAATTTCCTTTTTCCCCACCCTATTAGTTATACTAGATTTAGCACTTCCTTGTTTAGGTATACCTACCATCTTAGTCGGTCTAGGTAAAACAATCGTTCCTACTTTCTTTTTTTCATGAACCCCTTGACTAGGAGCGTTAGCAATGATCATGCCATGACACATCATTATACTGCTTATGATAGTGCATATACTAATTGCTCTCAGCAATATTTTCTTAGAAATCATTATTTTTTTAGCTCCTCTGTCCATGGCACACCAAGATGTTTATAAGCAGCTTCTGTGGCAATACGGCCCCTTGTAGTACGCGCTAAAAAGCCTAATTGCATTAAATACGGTTCATATACATCTTCAATAGTTTCTCTTTCTTCACTAACAGATGCTGCAATCGTATCTACACCAACAGGTCCACCTTTAAACTTTTCAATAATAGCATATAGCACACGTCTATCAATCTTATCTAAGCCCATCGTATCTACATCAAGTCGCCGCAAAGCTTCATCAGCAATATTTTTTGTAATTATCCCATCTCCAACGACTTGTGCAAAATCGCGAACTCGTTTTAATAATCGATTCGCAATACGTGGCGTTCCCCGTGATCGCCGAGCAATCTCACTCGCCCCTTCCGAATCGATGCCAATCGATAAAATATCCGCTGCTCGTACAATAATGAGCTCTAATTCTCGCTGCTTATAATATTCCAATCGACTAACTACGCCAAATCTATCTCGTAATGGCGCAGCTAATGCACCTGCCCGTGTAGTAGCACCTACCAATGTAAACTTAGGCAAATCAATCCTCACGCTTCTTGCACTAGGACCTTTACCAATTACAATATCTAGTGCGTAATCCTCCATAGCAGAATATAAAACTTCTTCTACACTACGAGATAACCGATGAATCTCATCAATGAATAATAAATCACCATCATCTAAATTTGTTAATAACGCAGCTAAATCGCCGGCTCTTTCAATGGCAGGCCCTGAAGTTACACGAAAATTAACACCCATTTCATTAGAAATAATACCTGCTAACGTTGTCTTTCCTAGTCCAGGAGGCCCATATAACAACACATGATCTAATGGTTCTTTCCTTTTTTTAGCAGCTTGAATAAAAATTGATAAATTTTCTTTTACTTTTTCTTGTCCTATATACTCTTTAAACAATCGTGGTCGCAAACTATATTGCCAAATATCTTCTTCCTGTTCGCCCTTATCTACGATACGAACTTCTTCATTCATAGTTAACGTCCTTTCCCTAAGATAGCTAACGAAATTTTAATCAATGTAGCCACATCATACTGCCCATCATCACATTCTTCTACTACTGACTCTACTTCAGCTACGGTATAGCCTAATGATACCAATGCTTCAATAGCTTGATTAGCAACAGTGTTTTCTGTTTTTATAATTGGTGTAGATGGTACTGTTGACTCTTCAGTAGCTATAGCTAATTTTTTGATTTTATCCTTTAGCTCTAATACAAGTCGTTCTGCCGATTTTTTACCTATGCCTGGTAATTTTATCAATTGGTCGGTAGACTCATTACAAATTGCCCGAACAAAATCCGTTGGCCTAATTCCTGATAAAATACCTAATCCTGCTTTAGGGCCAATCCCCGATACAGATATTAACAAGCTAAATAATTCATATTCTTCTTCAGTAAAAAAACCATATAAGTGAATGGCATCTTCTCTAACATTAGTATACGTATATAATGTAGCTTCAGATCCCGTTATTAATCGTTCTCTTGTACTAATTGGAATATATACTCGATATCCCACACCATGCACATCAACATAACAAAGATCATCATATAAGTGAGTAATAGTACCTCGTACATAACCAATCATAACTGCACCGTCCTTGTTAATCTATCTCGATGGGAACTATGAGCTGTACAAATCGCTACAGCTAATGCATCAGCCGTATCATCTGGCTTTATTTTTTCACGAATTCCCAAAATATTCATCGTCATATACGTAACTTGATCTTTGCTAGCTTTGCCATAGCCAACTACAGCTTGTTTAATTTGTAACGGTGTATATTCATAAATAGGGATATGTTTTTTCTCTGCGGCTAATAAAATAACACCACGTGCCTGGCCAACCGTAATGGCTGTCGTAACATTTCTATTAAAAAATAATTGCTCTACCCCAAATTTATCAGGCTTATATGTTTCTAGAATCGTAGTTAAATCATTAAATACTATTTCTAACCGTTGCGCATCTGTAAATTCAGGTGTTGTCGTAATAGCACCGTAGGCCACAGGCTTTATCTTGCTTCCCTGTACATCAATGACACCATATCCACAAATCGCTGTTCCTGGATCAATTCCTATAATTCTCACAATACGCTCCTTATTTAAATTGAAATTACTTTCTATTATACCATACTTATAGCAATTCTAAGTTACTCATGAATACTTTTATAGCACATCAATAAAAGAAACTATAAAAAAGCTTTCCCAAAATATATAATGTAGATTACATATCTCGGGAAAGCTTATATATCTAGATAATTTTATTACAAAATAATATGTGCAATCACGTAGCCCACACAACAACCAGAAATTACCCCTATTAAACCAGGAATCATAAAACTATGATTTAAAATATATTTACCAATTCGTGTTGTTCCGGATCTATCAAACCCAATACATGCTAAATCAGATGGATACGTAGGTAGGAAAAAATATCCATAACAAGCAGAAATAAAAGATATTACTAAGATTGGATCCATCCCTACATGTAACGCCATCGGTACTACAATAGCTATGGCTGCACCTTGCGAATTAACTAATTTTGACGTAAAGAATACTAATATGGCATAGGCCCAAGGATATGATTGTACGGCTACACCTAATACCTCTTTTAAAATAGTCATATGATTTGAAAAATACGTATCTGCCATCCAAGCAACACCATATACTGATACTAGTGCAACAATACCAGATTTAAAGACTTGGCAATTTCCTACATCTTTTGCTTTAATTTTAGTAACAATTAATATCAAAGCCGATACCAAAAGCATTACCATTTGTATAACAACAACCATGGAAATTGGCTTACTAGCCCCTGTTTTATCTACAAAATGAGGTAAAAAAGATGGCAAATTACCTAATGCGGCAATCACAATAATACCAACTAAAAATATATACATCGCCCAATGATACGATCTTGGCAACTCTTTATCGACAAGTGTTTCACTATCACCATATACATATTCTTTGTTTTCTTTATCCGCAATCAAGGCCTGAAAAGCAGGATCTTTATCTAAGTCTTTTCCTCGTCTATAACTCCATAATGCAGCTAATAACACTCCACAACCTGTGGCAGGTATTGATACTGATAATATTTGTAATACAGAGTAGTCATATCCTGCAGCCACAAAAAAAGCCGCCATAGATACTACTGCAACAGATACGGGAGATGCACAGATAGCCATTTGTGAGGCTACTGATGCAACAGCCATAGGCCGTTCTGGTCGAATGCCTTGCTTAATAGCTATATCATAAATAATGGGAAACATAGTATACACTACATGCCCAGTACCACACAAAATAGTTAAGAACCATGTGGTTAATGGAGCAAAAATTGTAACATGCTTAGGATTATTACGCAAAAACTTTTCTGCATATTTTAGCATAACCGTTAAGCCACCAGATGTTTGTAGAAAACCAGCACAAGTAACAACTGCTAAAATAATTAGCATAACATCTACTGGTGGTTTGCCAGGCTTATAGCCGAAAACAAATGTAAAAATAGTAAGACCAATACCACTAATAACAGCTAAACCTAATCCTCCATGACGAACACCAAATAATAAACACAGTAAAAGTACAATAAATCCTAAAATAATTTCCATACAGTCCTCCTATAATAATTATAATACTTATTAAGTGTTAAGTTGTTTTAGCTAAAATACTTATCCTAATAATTTACAAGGCTATTATAAAACGATATAACAAGAACTATAAAATAAAAAAGAATCATAAGACTCTAACTAATAGTTTTTTATATAGAATATACAAAATAGAATGCTATTGTGAATATATATAATGATATATAATATATATCCATAATATATTGCTATATCTTAGACCACATTCAATATAATCCATCAAAAATCAAAAATATTCTGGTTAACTATATAAAAAAAGCATAGAACTGATATAAAAAGAACTTGCTTTTTTGTTACTAAGGAAAATCCACTTTAAAAAACCTTATCAATAAGGTAATCTCAAAAAATCAAGTTTTTTTATTATATTTTTTTGAGATACCTCATCTTTTTATCGTACATATAATCTATACACAAAACACTTAATTTGTTATATAATACGAATACTGTAAGGTTAGAACGGATTAAAAGTAAACTATTCATCATACAATGAACCGTAACATATACAAGTACGTATCTGTATATGATATGATGATAATAATTTCTATTGTTAGTTAAAGGGGTATCGTTATATGTTTATGTTGTCATTGATGCAGCCATCAGGTCTGTATGAACTTGAACAAGATAGTTTAGAGGCTATCAGTGCACAATTATTGCAAATAATTCAAATGAAAAATCAACATCTATATACACATTCACTACAAGTAGCTAATTATGCAGTAAGTATTGCTGCTAAATTAGGATTGCCTTATAACGAAATAGAACAAATACGACATGCCGCCTTATTACATGATGTGGGATTACTTATAATCCCGAATGCAGTATTACAAAAAGCACCCTACTTAAATCGCCAAGAACTAGCAAAATATAAACAACATCCTGTGAATGGTGCTAATATGATAGAGAACTATCCGTGTTGCCAGCAAATATTGCCCTATATCCGCTATCATCATGAACGCTGGGACGGCGCTGGCTATCCAAAACATCTACGCGGTGCTAATATACCACTAGGTGCTAGAATTATTGCTGTGGCTGATTATTACGACTCTGTCATAAATCCTTCTAGTGAATGTTGGGTTAAAACTAAAAAAGAAGCAATTCAGGAATTATTTAGCGCTTCTGGCATTTTATTCGATCCAGATATTGTAAAGGCCTTTATTACAGTATTAGGATAATAACGACTATATAAAATACTGTACTAGTACAAATCACCTTTTATTTTGTAGTATTAGATTAATTCTATACATACATAGATTAGGTGATTTTTTTCTTTCCATTCACACTATGCTAATAAAAACAGCTATATTAAAAACTTCCACTAGCCAATGTAAGAGCTTGAATACTATGCGCACCTTCGTCTTTAAGAATAGTGGCTACTGCCTCTATAGTAGCACCAGTAGTGTAAATATCATCTACAATAAGGATATTTTTTCCTTGTATCTTAGAGCAATCACTATAGTCTTTTAATAATCTAAATGTATGTAGTACGTTCGTAGATCTTTCGTTTTTCGTCAACTCCCACATCGACTTTCCCGTATCTATCTTGGTTAAACAATCGCACCATTGCCAATAATGTCTTCCCTTTCTTATCCATAACTCCCTAACCCACTCTTTAAATAATATATCAACTTGATTATAGCCTCTTTCTTCTATTTTTTTATCACTACTAGGCACTGGTACTACTATATCTGGCTCTATACTACATGCTGCTAATTGCAAAGAAAAAGATTGCAAAAAAGAAGCAGCCCATTTGGACTGCTTCTTTTGATGATTAAATTTAATATCATGTAGAATAGATTTAATACCTCCATCATAATGTGCTAATACCCAAACTCGATCCACAGGTGACCCCCAAGGCATATCAATCGAGTGAATATGTAATAATTCTTGATAACAACTTTCACACCAAACGCCTTCTGCCACAACAGGTGTACCGCAATGAGGGCAAACAGGTGGAAATAAGTAACTCCAAAGTGTATCGAGCATATATATATCTCCCTATTCATGATGTAAGACACCATACTTACTATATTTTGCTATTTATTATGGCCATACTCTATACCATTTTATATTTCTATTTTTTATCTAAATAACCATCATATCCCGATCATAATCATCTACGAATGCTTCACTAATATAAAATAATGCTTTACACTACTTACGCTATAGTCTTCCATCATTACTAAAATGCTACTTAAAAATAGTATGATTATCTATTACAAATAAAGTCTATCTAATAAGTAATACTATAAATAATTAACATACTAATCTAAACCACTAGTCACAAAGACCCTGTAATCGCTCCTTAAATAAAGTATATCGATTATCTGTGCTAACAGAATGAACTGCCCTTTCAATAGCACTACTGGTGCCTACAAGTACTACTTTATTTTTCGCACGAGTAACCGCTGTATATAATAGGTTTCTCTGCAACATACCACCATAATTAGGGATAAAAGGAATGATGACTGTACCATATTCGCTACCTTGACTCTTATGAACAGTAATAGCATAAGCAGGCATAATCATAGTCGCTTCATCAATAGAAAGTCGTACCTCTTTATGAATAAAACGAATTAATATATCTGTTTTAGAAATCCCAAAAATAATTCCTATATCACCATTAAATACTTCCAACTCATAATTATTAATTACTTGAATGACCTTATCACCTACTCGATATATAATACCATTTACTTTTATATCTGGTTTCATAGATGATGACGGATTTACAATATTTTGTATATGCTTAGAAATCGCAAGACTACCAGCCTGACCACGTCGCATAGGAGAAATAATCTGCAAGTCTAGTTCATCATGTACTATTTCCTTTTCTTTTTCATATATAGTAGCTATTGTATTCATCAATTCCGGCAAATTAGATACAGTAATAAAGATAAATTCTCCTTCCGATGATAATGTAGGCATCTCCCCTTGATTAATTCTATAGGCATTAGAAATAATACTATTACCTGAATCCTGTCGATATATCCTATATAGCTTTGTAAAAGGGACTATACCGCTATCTAATAAATCTTTTAGTACAAAACCAGCACCTATCGGTGGCAACTGATTCACGTCACCAATAATTATAATTCTTGCTTCTTCAGGAATCGCATTTAATAAAGAATAATATAATCTCACATTTAGCATAGATGCTTCATCAATAATAACTACATCTGCCTCTAATGGATCCTCTTCATTTTTCATAAAATCATAGGAGTCACTGCCTTGAACTGGCAATAATAATCTATGAATCGTAGTAGCTTCATAATCCGTAGCTTCTGTAAGCCGCTTAGCAGCACGTCCTGTAGGTGCACATAGTACAATGCGATGTTCACCAGCTAATTGAAACCCCTCTACTAATGTTTTAATAATTGTTGTTTTCCCTGTACCTGGCCCACCGGTGATAAGAGAGAACTGCTCTGTAAAAGCAAGTGTAATCGCTTCCTTTTGATCCTCTCCCAATAAAATATGATTCGTTGTTTCGAAATTCTGAATAAACTCTTCATAGTCTAAACTAATAGAAGCACTGTGCTGCAATAATCGTTTAGTTTTTTCTACACTTTCATATTCTGCTACATATAACTCTGGTGGATATACATATAAAATACCTGACTCATTGGTAGCACATATCTGCCCTATATCGATTAATTCTTCAATATAATCAGCTATTTCATCAGCATACCCAATCAATAAGTCAGATGCTTTCTGAATTAACTCATCTACAGGTAAACAGGTGTGTCCATAATTAGAAATATTCTGTAAAATCCAAGATATGCCCGCTTCAATGCGTCGTGTATCACTTCCTTCCAACCCTAAATTACTTGCCAATGTATCCACTACATTGAATGTAATATCATTAGCTATTTGCAATAAGGAATACGGATTATTTTCCAACGCCTGTATCGCTGACGCCCCATAAAATGTATATACTAATCGGCTCCATTTCCCACTAATACCATGCTCCTCAAAGAACTTCGTAAGTTCTGATAACATTCCTTCTCCTAATAAAGTATTATACAATTCATTTTTAATGGAATTTCTTAGCCCTGGTACGTCCTTAATTTCTTTGGGATTGTTAGATTTTAATAACTCTAATAAGGCCTCGCCAAAATAGTCTATTATTTTTTCAACTGATTTTTCTCCTAATCCTTTAACCCCTAGATTAAGTAAATATTGTTTTGCAGTGCCTAAGTTATCTGGTTTTAATTTCTCTATTGCTATAGCTTCAAATTGAAAACCATATTTTTCATGCTCCCTATAACGTCCTGATAATTCAATATCATCGCCTTCTCTAGGAGCCTCAAATTTACCAGTACAAGTAACGTATTCATCATTATAATCACGCAATCGAAACACACAATACGTATTAGTCGTATTACTATAAATGAGCCGATATACAAAACCTCTAATTGATTCTATCATGATTCTGACATAGGTAATGCTTTAACAATAGCTGCTACTGTATCTGATACATTACTAGAATTTTCAATTTTAATATGACCAACTTTTTCATATAATGGATATCGTTCTTCATATAGTCGGAAAATATACTCAATACTTTCTTTTAATAACGGGCGAATTTCCATATCTAAATCATCAAGAATTTGCTTAACATTACGATGAATAAATACAACAAAGCCATTCTCTCTCATAAGCTGAACTGTTTTTTCTGATAATACAGTCCCACCACCTGTAGCAATAACACTTGGATTTTTGTCAGCAATGATAGCACTAATGACATCATATTCATATTGCCTAAATGTATCTTCTCCATCATGAATAATAATATTCTGAATCGATTTACCAGTTTTTTCTTGAATTTCTGCATCTACATCAAAAAATTCTAATCCTTGTTCCTGAGCTAATGCTTTGCCTACCGTAGTCTTACCAGCTCCTGGCATACCAATTAAGAAAATATGTTGCCGCATATGATTCTTTAAAAACTTATTGCTAATCGCAATAACAGATTCTAAATATTCTTCAATATACACCTTTATCGATTCATCTGTACACGCATCAGATTGTTTTTTCACAATTTCCCGATCTCTACTGTCATCAGTGATTGGCAAATGATGTTCATCTTTATATTTAGCAATGTCCAATACAATTTTTAATCGTTCTGCATATGTATTAGCTAGTATGGTATCTATAGCATCAATTTTATTTCTTGCTTCTTGTAAATCCATGATTACACCTCTTCATGTACCTTCTATATAGTAACTTCTACCAATGACTAAAAGTCTCCTTTATCATACACTGATAGTATAGCATAAAAAAATAGTAGAGAGCCAAACTTTCTCTCTACCACTATTTTATACGCTCTATCTTTGCCACAACAAAGATATAACCTTTATGCTATGATAAAATAATTCTCCACAGTAAAAGCATATAACTATTCTTGTATCCCCTTAGATAAAATTCTTATCAGCTAAAATACGTAATGCTTTTTCTTCATCTAGCTTCATCTGCTCTATCAAAGCAGATAAACTATCAAACTTTTCTTCTCCTCGCAAGAAAGCAATAAACTCAACAATAACGGTTTCTCCATACACAGATTGATCAAAATCAAATACATGAACTTCACAACGATGATATTGATTTAAAAAAGTAGGATTATCTCCAATATTACCTACTCCATTATACCACGTACCTTTTATGCACACACGATTTGCATATACACCGTCCATTGGTGTTACCATACATGAGGGAAATAAGAAATTTAATGTAGGAAAACCCAATGTACGACCTCGCTGATCACCTTTAATAACCGTTCCTGTAAAAGAATAGGCCCTGCCAAGTAATTCGTTAGCATATTCGATTTGTCCACAACTAATAGCGTCTCGTATAACAGTGCTAGAAATAGGCGTATCAGAATTATGCCACTTGCTTAATGGTTCGACATATACAGTTGTCATCGTACCTGTAAAGTAACTCTGCAACGTAGTAATATTACCAAGTCCCTTTGCTCCATACGTATAATTTTCGCCTACAACGACAGCTAATAAATTATTTTGTATCGACAATGCTTCCATGAAATCATGAGCTGACATACGTAGTAAATCTATGGTCATCGGCAATGATACTACATACTGCACTCCAAGTTCATCAAGAACTGCATACATCGTTTCTTTTAACGCCAGTGATTTAGGTGCATGACTTGGGGATAAAATAGATAATGGATGTGCTTCAAAAGTAACCACTACAAGCACTGCATCATGAGAAATAGCAATTTGTTTAGCATGATTGATAACAGCACGATGTCCTATATGAATACCATCAAAAGTACCTAATGCAATAACTATATTATGTTGTATCTCATGTAATTCTTCAAAAGAATGAATAATTTTCATAATAGCCCTTTTATAAAAATATATTTTTTTCCACTTTAATACTATCCTTTGTCCGTCGAGCTAATCCCAAAAAGCCTTTTGGTGAATATACTCGATAACATCTACCTACTTGTGTATGGGCAAAATGTTTAGTAATGCCTAACTGTTTTCCTTGCGTTAAATCTAATAGTTCTCTGTTATCAATAGTAATTGTATCAAGAAAAGATACACAAGAATCTACGGGTAATAAAGCTGCATTAGTCTGCAACATCAACTCTTCTGCCGTAACCGTATCTGCTATTTTATAAGAGCCTACTTGTGTACGTGCTAACTGTGTCATCGTGCCTGGAATGCCTACCTGTAAAAAGATATCTCTCAACAGGGACCGTATATAAGTACCTGATGAGCAGGTAATGCGAAGCGTAAAATAGGGATACTGATAGGCCAATAATTGTATATTAAAAATAGTAATTGTCCGTTCTGGCAATGTTACTGTCTTACCAGCCCGCGCTAATTCATAGGCACGTACACCGTTCACTTTAATCGCTGAATAAGAAGATGGTCGCTGCTGAGATACGCCTAAAAATTTGTGACAAACAGTCTCCAAATCTTTCATTGTAGGAATATAATTACTTACCTTAATCATAGATTCTATAGGCACTCCAGAACTATCTTCTGTATCAGTAAAATGACCAAACATGCCTTCTGCTACATATGTTTTTTCTAAGTCATTCGTATATTCAATTAACCTTGTTGCTTTCCCCACAAAAATAGGTAACACTCCATACGCTAGTGGATCTAATGTCCCACTATGTCCAATTTTTCGTTCTTTTAGAATACGTCGACAAATGCCAATAGCATCATGACTAGTAATTCCAGGGGGCTTAAAAAATGCAAGTACTCCGTCCATTAATCAATTACCTGTAATAACTTACGTTTAGCTTCTTCCAATGAGGCAGAAATAGTGCATCCTGCTGCACGTATATGTCCTCCGCCACCAAAATGATTAGCAATAGCATTAACATCAGTTTGTTTAGACCGTAGGCTAACTCGAGTCGTCGTATCATCTTGTGCTTTTAATAAAATAGCAATATCCACTGAATTAATATTTCGAATAAGGTCTACAAAACCATCCGTATCATTGCCTAATGTTTTCATAGCCTCTTGATGTAACTCTATCGTTGCAACGGTTCCATTTTTATAAAATGAAATCGTTTGCATCGCCAATTTAGTAATTTCAATACGCTCTATCGTCGTTGATTCAATCGCTTCTGATACGATATGTGGCATAGCACCACAATCAACACAATAAGCTGCCATCGCCAACGTATGTCCTGTAGTATTACTAAACTTGAAGAATCCACAATCTGTAGCAATAGCCATATATAGTGCATTAGCCATAGATGGAGTAATTTCCCAATTCCATTCTTTGTAAAGATAGGTCAGAATTTCTCCTGTGGCTGCAAAATTAGTTTGCAAATATAATCCATCTGCAAAATTTGTATTAGATACGTGATGATCAATATTATATATCGTTGCGTACGAAAGTTCTCCAACTCGACCAATCCGTTCATATGTACTTGCGTCTAGCACCAGTAACATATCTGCTCTATGAGATTGTACATAGTCATTTACATGATAAATGGCATCCACATGGTCCAAAAATTTATATTTTATAGGAATGCTATCATCTACTACCATAACTACATCTTTTCCTTGTTGTAATAATGTTTCATACATTGATAGCATAGACCCTAAGGCATCTCCATCAGGATGAACATGTACCGTAAGAATAATAGTCTGTGCTTGCTTAATAGCTTGATGAAGTTCTGATATAGTAATCTTACTCATTGTTAGACTCGTCTTTCTTAATGGTTTGTAAAATAGATTCAATATGCATACTGTAATCAAGCGAAGTATCCTGGTCAAATAAAATTTCTGGAGTATATCTTAGATGTAATACTTTTCCAAGTTCAGACCGTATATGTCCACTAGCATGTTGCAAAGCTCGTAATGTTTCCGCTTTAGCCGTTTCATCACCAAATAAACTCACATAGATAGTAGCCTGTCGCAAATCACCAGTCACTTCTACATCAGTAACGGTAGTAAAACCAATACGTGGATCTTTTAGTCCACGCATTAGCATGCCACTCACTTCTTGCTTTATAAATTGTTGTAATTTTCTTACTCGTACATCACTCATATAAAACCTCCTATAATGTAGGTTTAATTTCTTCCATCAAAAAGGCTTCAATAACATCGCCTTCTTTAATATCGCGATACCCTTCGATAGAAATACCACATTCAAATGTAGCCTTCACTTCCTTCACTTCGTCTTTAAAGCGTCGTAAAGAATCAACTTTACCTTCATGAACTACAATGCCATCGCGAATTAAACGGATTTCAGAGTCATTAGTAATGCGGCCTTCTGTGACAAAACAGCCTGCCACTATTGCTTTTGGTGTAGAAATAACTTGGCGTACATCGGCACGACCAACTATAACTTCTTTAAATTCAGGCGCCAACATCCCAACCATAGCCGATTCAACGTCATTAATTGCATCATAAATAACACGATATGTCCGTAAGTCTACTTTTTCTTTTTCTGCCGCATTGCGAACGACTGCATCTGGGCGAACATTGAATCCAAGAATAATTGCATTGGACGCAGAGGCTAACATAATATCAGATTCATTAATAGCCCCTACTGCAGCATGAACGATAACAATACGAACTTGATCATTTTTAATGCTTTCTAATGATTGACGTAATGCTTCCACAGACCCTTGTACATCGGCTTTAATGATAATATTTAAATCAGACATTTCCCCTTCTTTAATTTGTTGGAAAATATCATCTAAAGAAATCTTATGTGATGCTTTTGCTTCTTCAGCTCTCTGTTTTGCAATACGTTTTTCCGCAATTGTTCTTGCTTCATTATCATCAACGGATACCATTACTTCACCAGCTAATGGTACATCGGACAAACCAAGAATTTCCACTGGCATTGAAGGCCGTGCTACTTTTACTTTTTCGCCCCGTTCATTTGTCATAGCACGCACTTTACCATAAGCAGTACCTGCTAAAATAGTATCACCTACACGCAAAGATCCTTTTTGCACCAACATTGTGCAAACTGGACCGCGCCCTTTATCCAACTGAGCTTCAATAACAACACCTTGTGCATGTCGATTTGGATTTGCTTTCAATTCCATCACTTCTGCTACAAGAAGAATATTTTCTAATAAATCATCAATACCTTCTCGTTTCTTAGCAGATACAGGAACCATAATAACATCGCCGCCCCATTCTTCTGGCAATAATCCATGTTCAGATAATTGCTGCTTCACATGGTCTGGGTTAGCGCCTGGTTTATCCATTTTATTAATCGCCACAATAATAGGCACTTCTGCTGACTTAGCATGATTAATGGCCTCTACAGTTTGTGGCATAACACCATCATCAGCTGCTACAACTAATACAGCAATATCAGTAGATTTAGCACCACGTAAACGCATCGCTGTAAACGCTTCATGACCTGGAGTATCTAAGAAAGTAACTTTATTTCCTTTATAACGAACTTGATACGCCCCAATATGTTGAGTGATGCCACCAGCTTCTGTAGAAGTAACATTCGTTTGTCGAATAACATCTAACAAAGATGTCTTACCATGGTCAACATGACCCATAATAGTGACAACTGGGGGTCGTGGTTGTAACGTTTCTGGTGCATCTTCAATATCAACAATATCAGTTGGATCCTCTTCAGGTTCAACTTCTACAACTTCTACACCAAAATCTTCTGCTACAATTGTAGCTGTTTCCATATCAATTTCTTGATTAATGGTGGCCATAACCCCTAGCAACATCAACTTCTTAATAATTTCGCTAACTTCACGCCCCATCTTCTCTGCTAATTCTTTAACTGTTAAAGAACCACTTAATTCAATGGATGTAGCAATAGCGGCTTCTGCTTTACGACGTTCTTCTTCTTTATGACGAATATTTTGTTCATTACGTTGTTTTACACGATTTTTATTTTTAGCAATCGATGTAGATAATAATGACTGTGCTCTGCCTTTTGAATTATTTTTCTTCTTATTCCGTCGATCATTACGCTCATTACGCTCATTACGTTCATTACGTTCATTACGTTCATTATGATTATTACTATTTTTCTCATTATGAATATGTTTAGTGTGACTGTGTGCTGAATGATTAACTTTTCCCTCAGCTTTATCCATATGAGTATGTTTTTGATGTGCTACTTTATCCGTATTTTGAACTACTCTACCATCATGTTTATCATCATGCTTCTGATTTTTTTGAACCTCTTTTTTATGAGGTTTATTACTTTCTTGTTTATGATGAGTAGTTACATGATTTTCTTGTGTATGGCTAACTCTTTCTGTTGTTTTAGGTGAAAGTGCTTTTTTTACCGTTTCATAAGCAACATCATCAATACCACTCAATACACTTTTAACTTGAATGTTATGTTGCTCTAAAATAGCCATAACTTTTTTTGTGTCAATACCCATTTCTTTTGCTACTTCATGTACTCTTTTTTTAGACATCTACATACCCCCTTAACTCATATTTCACCGATTTCCTTTAATAATGCCTTAGCAAAACCATCATCATTAATAGCCAATACGACTCGTAGCTCCTTACCGATGGCATGTCCCAACTGTTCTTTTGTTAGAATTTTTCGCATTGGAATATTATATTTCTTAGTTAATTCTTCATACTTTTTTTCATTATTAGCTGCACAATCCGTTGCCATCACTAGTAACTTGACGGTTCTTTTCTTGACAGCTTTCTCTACAATAAAGTCACCTGACTGCAGCTCTCCCGCTCGTTGTGCTAAGCCTAATAAATTAACTATTTTAATTTCATTCATATCCTAAATCATCTTTCAATGTATCATATACATCTTTTGATATAGCCCGTTTAAATGATTTTTCTAAACGTTTACCTGTATAGGCTGCTTCAAAACAGATACTGTTAGGACAAATATAAGCACCACGACCTGCGGCTTTACCAGTTCTATCAATAGATACAGTGCCATTAGGACTCATAACTATCCGTAACAAATCCCGCTTATTTTTAGATTCACCACAGCCTATACACAAACGCATAGGTTGAGATTTCTTTTTCATTAAGCATCACCTTCTGAAAAATCAACTAATACATTTTCTTCAATAATACTATCGTCTTCTTCTGCAGCTTGACTTTCACTTTTTATATCGATTTTCCAATTCGTCAATTTAGCTGCTAATCGTGCATTTTGTCCCGATTTACCAATAGCCAATGAAAGTTGATAGTCAGGAACAATAACTCGTGATGTTTTCTCTTCTAAATCAACATCTACAGATATCACTTTTGCAGGGCTTAATGAGTTTGCAATATATACTACTGGGTCTTCATCCCATTTTACAATATCAATTTTTTCATCATGCAATTCATCAACAATATTTTGTACCCGTTGCCCCTTAGGCCCTACACATGCCCCTACAGGATCAATATTTTCATCTCTAGATGTGACCGCGATTTTTGATCGTTGACCCGGTTCTCGAGCTACTGATTTTAATTCCACTACCCCTTCATAAATTTCAGGCACTTCCAACTCAAACAAGCGTTTTAACAAGCCTGGATGAGTACGTGAAATCATAATTTGTGGACCTTTATTCGTTTTCTTAACTTCTACTATATAGCATTTAATACGCTGGCCTTCTACATAGGTTTCTGTACTAATTTGTTCTGTAGGTGGTAAAATTGCTTCTGTTTTTCCTAAATCAATAAAGACATTTTTCCCATCGACTCGTTGAATAGTACCGGTAATAATATCTCCTTCTCGACTAGAAAATTCTTCAAAAACAACACTGCGTTCCGCTTCTTTTAGGCGCTGAATTAGCATTTGTTTTGCCGTATGAGCCGCACTGCGCCCAAAATTTTTAGGTGTTACATCTACTTTTATTACATCACCTATATCATAACGTACATCGTAATGATGACGTGCCTCTTGTAGAGAAATTTCACTTTCTTCATTCTCTACATCAGTAACCACTTTCTTTTTAGCAAATACCTTATATTCCCCTGTTTCTCGATTTAATTCCACATAGGCTTCTGGGTTAGCATTTAGTTCTCTGCGATAAGCCTGCAATAAAGCAGCCTCTAAAGATTCAAAAATCACCTCTGGCGAAAAACCACGTTGTTTTGTTAATACCAACACTGCTTGTATTAGTTCTTGACTCACTACAATTCCTCCATAACTATATAATATATTTAAAAATCAAGGTGTAATCTAATCTGTGCAATTGTTTTTCTTTCAAATGCTATAACCCTCTCATCAATAATAATAACAATTGTGTCCTCATCAAAACCATGCAATATACCCACATAGTGCTTATTACCATTCACCGGTTTAAATAACTGTACGTCTACTTCTCTTCCATTATAATGAATCAAATCTTTATCTTTTTTTAATACTCTATCGAGGCCCGGAGAAGACACTTCTAAAAGATAATTTTCTTCGATTGGATCTTGTTTGTCCAATTCTTCGCTAAGTTTTTCACTTACCATCTGACAATCATCTAAATCAATGCCGGTTTCCTTATCTAAGTATACACGTAAATACCAGTCACGTTCTCTAACATATTCTACGTCAACCAACTCCATCGTTGTGCCTTCTATAATATTCTCAACAATGGCAGATACTAACTCCTCTATATCTTGTTTCTTCACAACTATCACCTCCCTAGCATAAAGTAAAGAGTGAGCTATTGCCCACTCTTTTAAAATTCACATATAAAAGTTGCCTTTATTATAGCATTAATATCGTAATATTACAAGTATTGTCTACATAGCTATAAAAATAGATAGGAACGCAAATGACTTGCTAAAAACTCACTCGTACTTTTCCACAATTAATAAACGATAGTAGTTTACTATATCAAAATGTACTCATAGCATACTACATAGGCTACTACTTTATAAGCGATTTTCTAATTCTCTTAACACAGTAATTAATGACGTATCTAATGCTACTTCTAATGCTGCAATGCTATCTGCATCAAGATCATGATTAATTTCTGGATAATTATGATGTCGTAATTCGGCAAAAAATTCATCACGAAAAACGTTATAGAATAATAGTAACCCATTTTTATTAGTACTATCTTTATATTCTGCAATAATATATGAACCATTAATCATTTTAATAGCATTACTAGGGGTAATATCACATGTAAATGGTCCTACCGAAGATGGTAAATACTTAGAAAAATCCCAATTGACCAATCCTTTTTTCCGATATTGATAGGTAAACCTATTCTCTGGGCTTATAAATAGGCCTTCCATTTCTTGTACCATACGTTCTTGCAAGATATGCCAAAATTCACTAATTTTTGTTTTTATAAAATTAATATCCACAAATGAAAATAGAGGCATCACGATATGAACTGTATAATCTTCAACTTCTTTATCATATAATGCTTCCCATCGCCATCCAGCTTGATTTTGATAATGAAACAAACGATAAAAATCACCATCTATACATGTATCAATTGTTAAAGAAAAATCTCCCACAGTCGATGGAAGCCACGCATAATCTAATTTTGCGCATTCCTCAATAATTTTATCCATATCTGACTAATTCCTTTCTAGCGGATATAACACTTCATATTGCTTTTGATAGGCCAGTACCATTTCTACATATTTTCGTGTTTCTGGGAAAGGAATATCGCGAATATTAGAAAACTCATAATCCCATCCATTTTCTTTCATCCAATCATCCACATGTCCACGCCCCGCATTATAAGCTGCTAATGCTAAAATTTCATTATCATGATACTCCTCTAACAAATGTGCTATATACCAAGTTCCTAATTTTATATTCACCTTAGGATTTTTAATATCATTTTCAGATAATTCTGATTGATTTAACTCCTTGCCGATCCAAAGAGCCGTATCGGGCATTAACTGCATCAATCCTACAGCCCCTCTGTCTGATGTTGCTTCTTCTTTAAACTTGCTTTCTGCTAAAATAATCCCTGCAATTAATGAAGCTGGCACATGATTCTCGATTGCTTCTTGTTCAACTACGTCTCGATACATAAAAGGATACGCATAATGTCTAGCCATATACGGTTCAATATGCACGAAATAACCAATCGACATAATAATAATAACCCACGCTAAGAAAGTATTACCACGCACTTATTTTCTCCTTACAAATCTATGACATTCTTTTCTCCACAGTTCATTTAATCGTTCATACAAATCACGCTCACTACCATTATTATCAATGATAACCTGAGCATATTTTTTCTTATCTGCTAACGGCATTTGACTATCAATACGCGCTTTTGCCTGTTCTTGGGTATAACCGTTTCTCTCCATTAACCTTGCTAACTGCACATCATAATCCACGTAGACAAGCCAAATTTCATCCATCATAGTAATCCATCCAGTTTCAATAAGTAGAGGAATATCATAAATAATAGTCTCATATCCCTTTGCTTCATACGCAGCAGTTAAGTCCATCATTTTTTCGTAAATATATGTATGAAGTATTGCATTTAGTTGATGGCGTTTATCTTCATCTCGAAATACAATAGCCCCCAATTTTTCACGATTTAATGTGCCATCGTTTTGCACTATATCTTTCCCAAATGCTGCTACAACAGCCTCTAGCCCAGGTGTATGTGGTTCTACGACTTGCCGCGCTACAACATCCGCATCAACAGTTGCTATATCATGTGTTAATAACCAGTTTAAAACAGTACTTTTTCCTGCCGCAATACCTCCTGTTAAGCCAATTTTATACATACTATCACCTTATCCTTATAAATAGCTATTTTACAAGCGCCCAATTTCTAGCACTGTGAATATCTACAATTAATGGTACTTGTAAGGACACTACATGTTCCATAACAGAACGTAGTAATTCTACAATCTCTTGTTCTTCTGATTGTTTTACCTCTAACACTAATTCATCATGCACTTGTAATAATAAGCGTGATGCAAACTTGCCCTTTTCTAACTCTTGTTCAACACGATTCATGGCAATCTTAATAATATCCGCTGCGGTCCCTTGAATAGGTGTATTCATAGCTGTCCGTTCCGCAAAGGATCGACGATTAAAGTTTTTACTATTAATATCATCTAATTGACGAAGGCGACCAAACATTGTACGCACTTCACCAGTTTCATGTGCTTGTTGAATTACTGAACTCATATATTTCTTAATGTTAGGATATCGTTGATAATATAAATCAATATATTTTTTTGCCTCCTGTCGAGTAATGCCTAAATCCCTAGATAATCCAAAATCACTAATGCCATAAATAATCCCAAAATTAACTGCTTTGGCATGAGATCGTTCTAAACTTGTAACATCTTCAGGTTTTTTACCTAGCACCTCTGCAGCTGTAAATCTATGAATATCAGCACCATTCTTGAAAGCCTGGATAAGTGCCTCATCTCCTGATAAATGAGCTAATATTCGTAGCTCAATTTGTGAATAGTCAGCACTAACCAATATATCATATCCCTCACCTGGCAAAAATAAAGCTCGAATTTCTTTCCCCTTTTCCGTACGAACTGGTATATTTTGTAAATTAGGTTCAGAACTACTAAGTCTACCTGTAGCCGTTACCATTTGATTAAAATGCGTATGAATGCGATGTGTGTTTTTATTAATGAGAACGGCTAGGCCTTCTAAATAGGTTGATACCAACTTAGCAACTGTGCGATAAGCTACTATTTTTTCAATAATAGGACTTTCATGTCGCAACATTTCTAATACTTCTGCATCAGTAGAGTAACCCGTCTTAGTTTTTTTTATGACGGGTAGTCCTAGTTTTTCAAACAAAATAATCCCCAATTGCTTAGGCGAATTAATGTTAAATGTTTCTCCTGCTTCTTTATATATATCATCTTTCAATACATCGAGTTCTGCAGTAAATTTAAGCCGCGTTTCATCTAATGCTATAGGATCAATATATATACCATTTTTTTCCATAATAGCTAAGGTTCTAACTAAAGGCAATTCAATCGTCATATATAAATCCCACAACTTACGTGCTATCATTTCCTCTTGTGCAGTAGATACCATGGCATACAACGATGTTACCATCGATATAAATTCTTGTTCATTTCCCGATGCATGAATCATAGGGGCTTTAAAACGTTCACACAAATATAGCATTCCATAATTAGTACGTGTAGGGTCAAGTAAATACGCCATTAATGCTACATCTAGCACATGTGCTTTTCCTGTTTCATTAAACAAAGGAATCTTATCTATCATGTCAGTATCAAATATTTCTAACAACTGTTTACTTTGTATCGTAATAATGCGATTTGCTTTGTGAAGTGCCGCTACCACTTGTTGTATACCTGCACCATCATCACCATGAACAGTAATAACATCTTCTCCATTATACAAATACACAGTTACTGCTTTTTCAAAAGGTGCTATGCCATCTGTTCGTACATATATAGCAATATCTTTTTCTGTATAATATTCCGCTGTTAAGGAGGAACTTTCCAATGATTGTATAGCAGGTACTAAGGTGTTATCAAAAAATAATGAATCCTCATCACCACTTACTTCATTAGGCGCCATGACTTTTACAAGACGAGGTATTAGATTATGAAATCCCAAGCGATTAAACAATGGTGTTACTTCTGATAGATGAAAGTTAGTTGTAAAATCTTCTAATGTAACATCTAACGCCATATCTGTTTTAATAGTGGCTAGTTGCTTCGATAGAAAAGCTAATTCTTTATTATCTATTAACTTCTCCTTTAACTTTTTCCCACTAATTTCATCAATATGGTCATATACACCTTCTAATGTTTGATGCGCCGTAATTAATTTTAATGCCGTTTTTTTCCCTACCCCTGGTATACCTGGAATATTATCAGAACTATCTCCCATCAACGCCTTCATTTCTATCACTTTATCTGGTCCATATCCGTATAATGATTCCATCGTACTCATAGTGACCTCTAACATATCAGAAATCCCTTTTTTGGTGAGCATCACATCTGCATGCTCACTCACCAATTGTAGAGTATCGCGATCGCCAGTAATAATCTTAACCCCTAGATCAGGAGTAGCAAATATCTTGCTTAATGATCCAATAATATCATCGCCTTCAAAGCCTTCTTGTTCAATAACACGTATCCCCATAGCTTCTAAAACTTCTCTAATCAAAGCAAATTGAGGCCGTAAATCATCAGGTGCTTCTGGACGATTGCCTTTATAGTCAGTATATAGTTCTGTACGAAATGTTACCTTTCCCTTATCAAAAGCTACCACTATATAATCAGGATGAATCTCTTCATATAATTTAATCAACATGGTCAAAAAACCATATACTGCATTTGTTGGCACGCCTAGCGCACTCTTTAGTGGAGGCAATGCAAAAAAAGCTCGATACAACAAACTACTACCATCTATAATCATTAACTGTTTCATATAGCACCTCATTATTACATATATCATCAACTTACTAGAAAATATTTATTTACTTAGTAAACTATAGTCTATTATCGCACTTTCTTGTTTCTATTATATCATATAACCCAACTCTGAAAGTATTGCAGAATATAAAGCACTATGATATAATGCTTTAGGTATAGTATTATTAACATAAGGAGGTGACTCAATTGCCAAATATTAAATCCAGTATTAGAAGCGTAAAAACGGATGCTGAACGTCGTGCAAAAAACTCTGCTGTTAAATCCCAGATTCGTACTGCCACTCGTAAAACCGTTGAAGCTGTTCAAGCAGGCGCAGTAGAAGATGCTAAACAAGCACTAGTTCAAGCGACTAGCGTAATTGATAAAGCAGCCTCCAAGGGCGTTCTTCACAAAAATACAGCAGCTCGAAAAAAATCTAAATTAGCTGCAAAAGTAAATGCTTTATAAGATACTCTATCTTTTAAGCATTAGGGCCATAACATAGAGTTTCCACTCTAATGTTGTGGCTTTTTTACAAATATTATACACATCATAGATGACACTTAATCATCTGTAGATAGGGGATATTATGTCAAAAGAAATTTCTAATTCTAATCAAGTTCAGCGGGGGTTGACCAATCGTCATATACAAATGATCGCTATTGGTGGATCTATTGGGACGGGTCTTTTTTATGGTTCTGCCACATCGATTCAAATGGCGGGCCCCGCTATTTCTCTCTCCTATGTAATCGCCAGTATTATTATCTTTTTAATTATGCGTATGCTCGGTGAAATGTGCGTAGAAGAACCTGTTTCTGGATCGTTTAGTTATTTTGCAAAAAAATACTGTGGTGAGTTTTCTGGCTTCATGGCCGGTTGGAATTATTATATATTATACTTATTATGTGCCATGTCAGAATTAACTGCTGTTGGCATTTATATTAACTATTGGCTTCCTGACATGCCCCAATGGTTATCTGCTTTTATTTGCCTAGCCGTTATCACTACAGCTAATTTAATTAATGTTCGCATGTATGGCGAGATGGAATCAGCCATGTCAGTTATTAAAATTAGTGCTATTATCGCCATGATTATATTGGGCATATACCTACTCTTCTCCAATGGTACTCCTTGCCCACAAAATCTCAGCAACTTATGGGCCCATGGTGGTTTCTTACCTAATGGATGGCACGGCCTACTAACCTCATTAGTTATTGTAGTATTCTCATTTGGTGGTATAGAATTAATCGGTATGACGGCTGCTGAAGTGCAACGTCCTGAAAAAGTACTTCCTCGTGCAATCAATGAAGTTATTGTTCGTATTCTACTATTTTATGTAGGCACTATACTTGTATTAACCGCCCTCTTTCCTTGGAATCAAATTGGTTTAGATGGTAGTCCATTTGTTACTATTTTCCGTGATATAGGCATTACATCTGCCTCCCATATCTTCAATTTTGTAATTTTAGTAGCCGCTATTTCTGTATACAATAGTGCCATTTATTCTAATTCTCGCATGTTATACAGTTTAGCTAAAAATGGACAAGCTCCCAAAATATTCACCAATCTATCTGTTCACGGCGTACCAATTCTTGGTATTTTCTTCTCATCCGGTATTACCTTAATTGCAGTAGCACTTAATTATATTATTCCTAAAGATGTATTTATGTATATATTGTTAGTAACCGTTGTGGCCATTATTATGACATGGTTTTCTATCATTATCACTCATTTAGGGTTTAGAAAATCTAAAATTAAGGCTGGTCTTGTAGAGACACTAAAATTCAAATCTCTATTCTATCCTATTTCCAATTACATATGTCTCGCTTTCCTTGCCCTAATTGTAATCGAAATGTGTTTAATGGATAGCATGCGTCCTGCAGCTTATTTAATTCCTATATGGATGATACTACTATATATAGGTTTTAAATGTATGAAAGCCAAACAAAATCGTGATAAATAGGATCCCGTGATACCATAGATGCTAGTATTTTCTTAATGAAAGTACTATCATCTATATGGTAACATAAGTAAATAGTAACCAATTAACTGACATACGCAAATTAATTGGTTACTATATCTGCAGCATACTAATGAAACAATATATGCCAAATGTTTCCATATCTATACAACAACAATAGAGGAAAGTTGATTGCCCTATAATCAACTTTCCTCTATTTCGTATATCCTATATCTGTAATCCACTATCAGATTTATTACATGGTATATAGCTTATATGAGTGATCCCAGGCTAACTACCTATGTTCTAGGATAAACAAAATTTGTTATACCCACTCTCTTAGTATATAAATATGCATACATCAACATTTCATACATAAACTATATAAAACATAAACACCATTTCTAAATGAAGAACAATTGTATTGATTTCATATAACCAATTATACTAACAATTCATTTTTAGGATAACATACGATTCTGATTTTCTATCCGCTTCATCAAATTATTCTCTTATAAGCTCATGTAGAAAACTTTTTCCGTAAGGACTAGAACAGTTAAAATTATCTAAAATAGTTTGGCCTAAATCAGCAAAAGTTGACCTAACACCTACGTTAATCGACTTAGTAAATTGTTTAGAATATCCTAATAACGGAACTCGTTCCCTTGTATGATCTGTGCCAGTCCAAGTAGGATCATTTCCGTGATCTGCTGTAATTAACAATAAATCACTCTCATCAAGCAAAGGTAAAATCCCTCGCAATTGACAATCAAATTCTTCAATAGCTCGCTTATATCCTGTCACATTACGGCGATGACCATACAAACTATCAAACTCAACAAGATTAACCATCATTAATCCATTGGTAAATTCATGATCCAATAAATATGAAACCATTGCCATTCCATGTGCATTTGACTCTGTAGGATACGATGCACTCCACCCTACATGAGCATAAATATCACCAATCTTTCCTACCGCTATCGTTTGATAGCCTGCCCGTTGTAATAATTCTTGATTCATGGTGTGTTCCGGCATTCGACTATAATCATGACGGTGAGAGGTTCTTTCAAAGGATCCTAAGTTACCAATAAAAGGACGAGCTATAACGCGTCCTACTGCATAAGGACCAATGCATACCTTTTCACGAACAATATGACATATGTCATATAACTCATCAAGAGGAATAATATCTTCATGGGCGGCAATTTGGAATACCGAATCTGCTGACGTATAAGCGATAGGTTTTTTCGTAGCCATATGCTCTTTTCCCAATCGTTCAATGATTTCAGTACCTGATGCAACTTCATTTCCCAAATAACCAACACCAGTTTCTCTTTCAAAAGCCTCCATCAATTCACTAGGAAACCCATTATAAAATGTAGGAAACGGTGTATCTACTGGATGTCCCATCATTTCCCAGTGGCCGCTGGTTGTATCTTTACCCACACTAACTTCTTGCATTTTTCCATATATTCTTGCCATAGATTTATGGTTTGTTTTAGTCATATCCGCGATAGATTCAAGCCCTAGTGATCGCAGCATGGGGCAATAAATAGGGCCCGCAACTTCTTCGATGTGACCTAACGTATTCGCCCCATCATCACCAAATTTTTTAGCATTAGGATCATGTCCAATTCCTACACTATCCATAACTAATACAATAATCCGTTTAAACATAATAACACCTCCTACCGATAGGAATCTCTATTTGATAAACGGCATGGCTAACAATAACGCCGATAATGTTTTCGTATCTTTAATACGTTCTTTCTGAATTACGCTTAATAACTCATCTACTGTATAATATTCTAATTCCACGTATTCATCTTCATCCCAATGAACTTGACCAGAAGATAAATCTTTAGCTACATATAAATGAATTACTTCATTACAAAACCCTGCACTAGTAGCGATAGTTCCCAAAGGAATCCATGTCGATGCCCGATACCCTGTTTCTTCTTCCAACTCTCGTTTAGCACACACCAAAGGATCTTCATCACCATCCAATTTACCAGCAGGTATTTCTAGTAATGTTTGTTGCAAAGCATATCGATATTGTTTCTCCATAACAATTTTTCCGTCATCAGTCACGGCTACCACCGCACTAGCACCTGGATGATGTACTACTTCACGCCATGCCTGTTTGCCATTTACCTCTGCCATATCATATGTTACTTTAATCAATTTTCCATCAAATTTCATATCTGATGATAATGTTCGTTCTATCATATCTCTCATACATACCATCTTTCTTTTTATATAATTTATATAAGGAATAAGAAAATAGCCATAGGCATACGCCTACGGCTATTATTATTTATTTCCTGTACTTCCAATACCGCCTTTACGAATGCCTTGTGCATCATCTTCATTTGTTAATAAGTATTTGGAAAAAATTCCCTGTGCTACACGTTCACCTTTATCCAATGATACTGCTTCTGAACCTAAATTATAAAGGCCAATGAGAATATGTCCTTCATTTTCCTCATTATTATAGTAATCACTGTCAATAATACCAGTACAATTTGCCAACATCAAATGACGTTTAATAGCTATACTAGAACGTATATGAATCGCTAAATATTCATCATAATTCATAAATGCTTTTACGCCAGTAGCAACTAATCGCACTTCACCTGGTTGAATGGTAACACTTTCGCCACATTCTATATCATAACCAGCACTTTCTGATGTCTTACGTTGTGGTAGATTAATATTTTTTTCTTCAAAACTAGATATAACTTCAAAGCCTCGAATATCCATACAAAACTCCTTACATACGATGAGGTCATCAGAAATATATTATTTCAAACAGTCTTTACGAGATAAATTAATGCGACCTTTATCATCAATTTCAATCACTTTGACCATAATCTGATCACCTACATTAACAATGTCTTCTACTTTTTCTACTCGTTCTTTAGCTAATTTAGAAATATGAACTAATCCTTCTTTACCAGGTAAAATTTCTACAAATGCACCAAATTGCATTAACCGAGTAACAGTACCTAAATAAGTCTCGCCCACTTCAGGTTCTTTAACAATATTAGTAATAATTTCTCCAGCTTTCTCTGCACCAGCAGCTTCAACAGAAGCGATGGATACTAATCCATTGTCATCAATATCAATTTTAGCACCTGTTTCTTCAATTATACTCCGAATCACTTTACCACCTGTGCCAATTACATCTCTAATTTTATCAGGATCAATTTGCATAGTAATGATTCGTGGTGCCCATTGTGACATAGTATCACGAGGTTTTGAAATAGTATCAAGCATAATGTTCATAATATGCATACGGCCAATATGAGCTTGTTGTAGTGCTTCTTCTAATATTTCACGGGACAAACCAGAAATTTTAATATCCATTTGAATGGCTGTAACACCTTTAGCAGTACCAGCTACTTTAAAATCCATATCTCCCAAAGCATCTTCCATACCTTGAATATCTGTCAATATGGTATAATGTTCACCTTGTGTCACAAGACCCATTGCAATCCCTGCTACTGGTGCTTTAATAGGTACACCTGCATCCATTAACGATAAAGTACTACCACAAACAGATGCCATAGAGCTAGAGCCATTGGATTCTAATACTTCAGACACTAAGCGCAATGTATAAGGAAATTCTTCTTCCGATGGAATAACAGGAACTAATGCGCGTTCCGCCAAGGCACCATGTCCAATTTCACGACGTCCTGGACCGCGCGAGGAACGAGTTTCGCCTACTGAAAAAGATGGGAAATTATAGTGATGAATATATCGTTTTTCTGTTTCAGCACCAATACCATCAATTGTTTGTTTTTCAGAAAGAGGCGCCAATGTACAAACATTTAACACCTGTGTCTGTCCACGTGTAAATAGGCCTGAACCATGTGTACGTGCTAATAGACCTGTGCGGCATGAAATCGGACGTACTTCATCTAGCTTACGCCCATCTGGACGAATTTTTTCCACCGTAATCATATGCCGTACAATTTCTTTAATTAATTTATCAAACGCCATATGCACCTGATCCATATCATCTGCATATATATCTGTGAAATGAGCTTCCACATCATTCCATACAGCCTCTTGTTGCATATCACGTTGCTGTTTATCCACACATCGAACGGCTTTATCTAAAGCTTCATAGCAATAGTCTTTAACAGCATTCACTATATCTTCTGAAATCTCTTTTGTTGGAAATACACGTTTAGGTTTGCCAACTTTAGCTATAACTTCTTCCTGGAAAGCTACAATTTTTTTAATTTCTTCATGCGCCGCCATAATAACTTCTAATAAAGTTTCTTCTGGGACTTCTTCGGCGCCACCTTCAACCATCAAAATGGCATCTTTTGTACCCGCCACTACTACATTCAAATCTGAGATTGCTAATTCTTCAACTGTTGGATTCACTACCAGCGAGCCATTAACACGCCCCATTCGTACCCCTGCAACAGGGCCTGCCCATGGAATATCAGAAATGGCCAATGCTAATGAGGCACCAATCATACCACAAATTTCTGGTGCATTATCTGGATCTGCAGACATAACTGTTGCCACTACATGAACTTCATTACGGCAACCTTTATCAAATAAAGGACGAATTGGTCGATCAATTAAGCGACTAAATAAAATAGCACTTTCTGGTGGACGTGCTTCACGTTTAATAAATCCACCTGGCAAACGACCTACAGCATACATTTTTTCTTCATAATCCACTGTTAATGGAAAGAAATCAATATCTTTCGCATCTTTAGAACCTGTTGCTGTTACTAATACAGCGGTATCACCATATCGTACCATAACAGCGCCACTTGCTTGTTTTGCCAATTCGCCAGTTTCAATAGAAAGTGTTCGACCAGCTAATTGCATTTGGAATTCTTCCATTCCAATTCCTCCTCTTAATCACTGTATATTATAATCTTTATTATTATAGCATGACCTAATCATTTATACAAAAATCTCATCAATTATTTCACAAGCAACTTACATGTAAAACACTAATCGCCACTAGTAGCAATACATGATATAAGATTAATATGCTTGTTAACTATATCTTTCTTCAATAAAGCTGGTTTTAAATTTTTTCTCTATTATATAAATCTTTAAAAATATAGTAGGTCATAATAAGACGTATACGTCTTATTATGACCTATGCGTAAATCTATCTATTTCATCATATAATACGTACTATAAAACACCCTATATATTTCCATGCACTTTCATACGAATTAAGCATTATTCCATATTTCAAATATTCTTTCATTATCAAGTGTTACGGCAAAAAAAATAGCGTTCTAGTATCTTACTATCATAGAAATGTAAAGTTACTGCACTATATCTGATTATTTTTTATCGAACCAAGCTCCCACTGCTGAAAGCATAGCTTTCATTCCCGTAACTAATGTTGTTTCTAAATCAACCACCCAAAATGGTGAGTGCGGTCCTGGTAAGCTACCGATATCATCATTCGCTACTGCTTGATTATATAGTTCAGGCGCAGTACTTCCAATAAACCAATATACATACGGTATATGCCAAGCACGCCCATAACGACTAAAATCTTCACTAGCGCCTAGCGGACTCATTTCGAAAGCATTATCACCAAATGTCAAAGCAAACTCTTTTTCTATCTTTTTAGTAGCAGCTACATCATTAACTGTAAGAGGATAATTATTAATTTCTTCAAACATTGGCATTTTAGGTGCCTTTGATGCTTGTGCTTCTGCATTGCAAATCCGTTTAATTGCCTCTAACATATGAGCTCTAACACTTTCATCAATAGTACGAATATTCAATTTAATGTATGCTTCATCAGGAATAATATTTTCTGCTTTGCCCGCATGAAATTCACCAATAGTAAGTACTGCCTGTGTTTGTGGTGCCACTTCTCGAGACACAATAGTTTGCAATCTAACCACTGCCGAGGCGGCCATAACGATGGGATCAATCGCATTATTTGGCATGCCTCCATGACCTCCTTCTCCGAAGAAGGTTACTTTTAAACTATCTCCAGCTGTCAAAATTTGACCTGGTCGATAGCCAACTGTACCAGATTTAAAAGACATTAAATGCTGTCCTAATATAATTTCAGGCTTAGGAATATGAGCCAACAAATTATCATCTATCATGGCTTGTGACCCTTCCGCCGTTTCTTCTCCTGGTTGAAAGATGGCTACAATAGTCCCAGACCAGGCATCTTTTTTCTTGGCTAATACGGTAACAGCTCCTAATAACATGGTAGCGTGCATATCATGACCACACATATGTGATACAGACGTTTCATGTCCTTTACGATCAATCATAGTCTTGACACTGGCATAGGATAAGCCGTTAGACTCTTTCATTGGCAAGGCATCCATATCAGCGCGAAGCATAATAGTAGGGCCTTCTCCATTACGAATGATGGCTACTACACCAGTGCCTCCTATCCCTTCAGTAACATCAATGTCTAATTCTTTTAGTTGATTAGCTATATAAGAACTAGTCTCATATTCTTGCATAGATAGCTCAGGATTTTGATGAATATGTATATATACTTCTTTTAAGGCAGGCAATTCATCTATAATAATAGATTCTACCTTTTCTATTAATCGCATAAAACACCCACTTTTTTAATGTATACTTAAAATATATTGATAGTTACAGTATAATCCTTACTCATAGTAAATACAATATAATGCCTGTACCAGCTTAACCAATCATATTCATATGCTAAGAGCAATGCATATCCATCATTTATAAAAATTCCATTATCTACCGCTTTAAAATCTATACAACTGATATACAAAAAAGGCATCAGTGCCACGCACTGATGCCTTTACTTTTGGCGGAGAGCCAGGGATTTGAACCCTGGGTACGGAGTTCACCGCACACATGATTTCCAATCATGCTCCTTAAGCCACTCGGACAGCTCTCCATAAGGTACTTTATGAGTATACCTTGTAATCAAATAGATGTCAACCAAATTTTTATAAATCTGCAAATTTATAAATTTACATGCAATAAACGTCCATCTTTATATATAATGCGAATAGTAATACAACAGACATCAAATTACCACCACTTCATCTTATAAAATAAAGTGAACTCATACTACTAATTAGATTGTCATAGCTTCACTCATCATAGCAATACCATCAACACCCCATGTTAATACATCTTGATAGGTATGACTTGTAACTCCACCTAATGCATATATTCTAAAAGGTAATGTCTTTCCCTTTTTAGCTTCATAAACTATGTCCATATCTCTAGCATCATAATTCCTATCTAAATTTGTATCACCACAATTAGTATGTATTTCATTAATAATCGATACTACCCCAGATTTACCCAAAGCTATAGCATTAGGTTTACATGATGTAGGTAATACGGGACTGATAAGGATATAGTTCCAACCTGTAATAGAGTACTGTTTTATATAGGCAAGCCAACTTTTCCACTGCCCGACAGAATGAATCGACGTGCCTTTAATATGTTTCGATAAAAATCGACCAATCATAGGATTTGTATCTATAGACTTACCAAATTTTCTTACTATATCTTGCAACGAATACAATGGCATATGAACATACAAGTCTCGAGTAACAATTCTATCTATATCTTCTAATCCTTGCACCATCATTCCATGAATAAGCATCCGACAATGATCCATTATAGGGAGTAACTCATCAATTAATTGCCAATACGTATCATGATCCATATCAGGTTCTCTAATAATAACTTGACAATCACCATAGTTTGTAATCCAATGTGAATCTCCATAGAAATGTAGATGTTCTTTATGATGAACTGCATCTTTATGACACTCTATTATATACGTAATTTGATCTTTCAAGGGTCTCTTGGCTAATCTTCGATTACTAATAATAGTAATAGGATACATCTTAATTCACCCGTCTTTTATCCTACATAAATATAATCGCTCATCACTGGTTGCATGTTTTTATCTTTAATGGCCTTCATTACTTCTTCTACGCTGCGACTATCAGAAATTTCAAATTGTGCATCGCCTTCGGCCTCTTCCTCTTGATTAATTCCTCCATGACTACCAATCCCTGTGCTAACACCAGCTGATATTTTAGTTGCTCCCAAGGTGATAACATGATCTCTGAAAGTAGGTTTTTCTCGCGTAGAAATCGTAATGCTAGCAAATGGTAAAAACAAACGATAGGCTAATATAACTTGCAATAATTGTGTTTCATGAACATCTTTAGGATTAATAGTAGCATCATTAACGATAGGACATAATCGAGGGCAAGAAATAGAAATTTCTGCATGCGGATATTTTCGTTGTAATAACCATGCATGATATCCTGTGGCAAACGCATCTTTTCTAAAGTCATCAAGGCCCAATAGAGCCGCAAAGCCAACTCCGCGCATGCCACCCATAAGTGCTCGCTCTTGTGCTTCTAAGCGATATGGGAAAATACGTTTATTTCCTCCCAAATGCAAAGTTTCATATTTTTTATCATTATATGTTTCTTGAAATACAGTAACATAGTCGCAACCACATTCATGTAAATAACGATAATTTTCTATATTAGTCGGATAGATTTCAATGCCCACCACCGAAAAATATTGTTTAGCTAATTCACAAGCACGTCCAATATACTTTATATCGCTCCAATATTCACTTTCACCAGTTAAAATCAAAATTTCTTGCAATCCAGTTTTCGCAATGGACTCTAATTCAATAATAATTTCAGCTTCATTCAATTTAGCTCGGTGAATATTATTATGGCAATTAAATCCACAATATACACAATAATTTTCACAATAATTGGAAATGTATAAAGGTGTAAATAATTGTACATTATTACCAAAATAACGATGACGAACAGAGGCCGCTTTTGCCGCTATTTCTTCTAGAAATGGTTCTGCTGCAGGTGATAATAAGGCTTGAAAATCTTGTACTGATAAGATATCTTTCTGTAAGACTCTCTTTACATCTTTCGCTGTATAATTACAATAATCATAAGCATTCATAGCTGTGATTACAGATTCACGTACAGTACTATCAATTTGATCCATATATGGCATATATTTCATATGATCTGTTTTATTATTCGGAATAGCAACTCCATTCATATAAAAACTCCTATTCTAATTAGCAATATGTTTACTTTACTATCACCTATTCATGTATAAATGGTCGACCAAGCTAAACATACGACTAATATACATCACAAAATTCTAACTATTTAAATTATCACGCAAGCAGATTAAGAAAACCACTTAATCTATCAAAAATCCTGTTAATGGAGATGATGCTTCAGCCCCCGAATCTAATATGCGTCCTAATTTTGCTAAATATCCTAAACGGCCTGCTTCAACGGCTTGTCCAAAAGCTCGTGCCATCATAGGAATATCGCCAGCTGTAGCAATGGCCGTGTTCACCATAACTGCAGTAGCTCCCATTTCCATAACCATCGCTGCTTGTGATGGTGTACCTATGCCTGCATCTACAATAATAGGCACATCCACTTCATTAATTAGTAATTGAATAAATGCTTTTGTTTCTAAGCCACGATTGGAACCAATAGGTGCTGCTAAAGGCATAACTGCCGCTGCTCCAGCATTTACTAAATCTCTTGCCACATATAAATCTGGATACATATAAGGTAGAACCGTAAAGCCCTCATTAGCTAATATTTCTGTAGCCTTTATGGTTTCATAATTATTAGGTAGTAAATATTTAGAATCACCAATAACTTCTACTTTTACTAATTCACCACAACCACATTCTCTTGATAATTTAGCAATGCGAACTGCTTCTTCTGCTGTTCTAGCACCACTCGTATTAGGTAATAAACTAACCGTATTAGGAATATAATCCAATATATTTTCTATCTTTCCACCTACGGCACGTCGCAATGCCAATGTAACAATTTCTGCATGAGCTTCATTGATTGCTGCCTGAATTAAAGGTAAAGAAAACTTACCTGATCCTAAAATAAACCGCGATGTAAATGTATGATTTCCTAATGTCCATGTATCCATTATTATGTCTCCTTATTATATATTACTAACTATTACTCAAACACTGTATCATTTTATTCGCCATATGCCCGGCACATACCATAACACGAGCTGCGGTAATTTTTCCCAATTCATCAATATCACTTTGAAAGTCTCCACACACATACCAATTATGACGGAACTGTCTACACAGGATATCATTACTATCACCCCAGCCGGCCATGCCAGAACATCCGATCAAACAAATAAGATTAGGTAACTGCAAAATCTCCTCTGTAAGCCACGCTTTCGTAGTCGCCTTATCAACTGCCTCTATAATAAATTGTTCTTTCTCTAAAATATCTCCTATCGTATCTTGACTTACCCACCGTGATTCAACCTCAATGTGTACATTAGGATTAACCTGTTCTAAATACGCTTTTAAAGCTATTACTTTATCAATCCCAACGTCTGCATGCGTATAACATTGTCTTCCTAAATTACTCACATCTACCGCATCTCGGTCAATTAACCGTAAGGTTCCCACTCCAGCACGACACAAAGCTACCGCTACATGAGATCCAATTCCACCAACGCCTATGATTGTCACCCGCTTATGACTTAATGTATTTTCCATATATACCCTCTCTAAAACGACAATACTACTCTCTACTGTGCATTAGCCGCCACCAACAAACGATACAATTTCTATAATGGATCCAGCTACGACTAATGTATGATTCCATACATCGCGCTTAACAATATTTCCATTATATTCAACCGCTACTCGTTCTAAACGATATCCTAGTCCTATAATTAGCTGTTCTAATGTTATTGATTTTTCTTGATCATATCCAAGTTGCTCCAATAATATAGAGTACGAATACATCTGTCCATTAATCCTAAGTGTACACTCATCTTTCATACATATCACCTCTGTCCTATATATTATTGTATATGTCTATTCTATATAGTATGTACCAATACAAATCAGTTACTAAAAAAGACACCAAGAAATCATACCCGTGGTGGTATGCCCCTTCGTGCCTTAGCAGTCTAATCATATCTATTTAATTAATTAGTAATAAACTATACTATAATATTCACTATAATTAAAATACAGGAACACCAATGTAGTATCCCTGTTCTCTATTATGCATCCCTACGTTGGCATTATCCAAATCAGGTTCTAGGTCAAAACATTCGTTTACTCTCAGCCAACCAGTGTTAGCTCCCTTTTCATATATAATTATATTTTCATTATACTAAAATTTTCAAATTTATCAATAGGAATTTACTATTTTATAACGATCAATTCTATAGTAGTCAAACATTGACGATATAAATCTATAAGACCCCTATATAAGAACTAATTATTATAGAAAATTATTTCTCATATTTCATAACATCTATCAAACTGTCTAAAAACTAACATCTACTAAAACATACTATCCTATTGATATGAATAGCCTACGGCGCATCAATTTTTTACCTATCCTCATAGCCTTTTACTATTACTAGGAAATTATTATACCATTACAGAGCTTCTTCTATATCTAATAAAACAGGCTTAGAAGCTTTTAAACTTTTTTGTATATCAATAATTCGTTGATTTGATGATCCTCTAAATGGCAACGATGGATCTTTTAATGCATCTACAAATAATCCGTCAACTAATACATCGCACAATACTAATAATCTATATTTATGAGGGCACGCCATAATTTCTTCAAATGTATAACCAGAATACGCCCAAATGTCTTTATCCGGTATTGCCGCTCGTACATTAGTTACCAATTCTACCAATCCATCAACATTTTGAAAAGGTTCTCCCCCAAGTAATGTAAGTCCGCGAATATTTTCATCCTTTATATAGTCAATAACTTGCTGTGTTTCTGTATCCGTCCATTCTGCACCTGCAGTAAAATCTTGATATGACTCATTAAAACAATTATAACATTTATGAGTACAACCAGTTACAAATACAGACGTACGAATCCCTATTCCATTAGCTATATCATACTTTCGTATTTGTCCATATCTCATAATAAATCCCTACCATCATCATAGCTATACAAACAATACTTATCATGAGAATTGCCTGTATAGCTATTTTTAATTTTACACGATACAAATCAACTTACTCGTATATACGCATTTTTCTTACATTATATAATCCGCATCATATAAAAACATACCGTCTAGTAACCTGATGCAGCCTAACACGTCATCTAAATATGCATAACTCGGTCTTTAATTTCTTTAGTGCGTCCTTCATTCCAAAAATTTTCACCTAAATAACCACAAGTGCGACGAATAACAGTTAATGTATCACGATTTGTATTATGACATCGTGGACATTCCCACTCATTATCATCATTTACAATGATTTCTCCATCAAATCCACATTCATGACAATAATCAGATTTTGTATTAAATTCAGCATACGAAATATTATCATAAATGAAACGAATCATTGATAGTACTGCTGGTATATTATGCGTCATATTAGGAATTTCTGCATACGAAATACATCCACCAGTTGATTTCTTTTGAAATTCAGATTCATAAGCAAATTTATCAAACACATTAATCTCTTCACGCACATTCACATGATAGCTATTAGTATAATAACCCTTATCTGTAATATCTTCAATCATACCAAATCTAGCGCGATCAATAGATGAAAAACGATTTGTCAAACTTTCAGCTGGTGTTCCATAAATAGCAAACCCTATATTGGTTTCTTTTTTCCATGAATCTACGGCTTCATTCATAACGTCCATGATTTTCATAGCAAATTTTTTACCCCGAGGGCTTGTGTTAGATTCACCAGTAATTAATCTAGTAGCTTCATAAATACCAATATATCCTAAAGAAGCAGTCGCATACCCTCCCAATAAGTATTTACCAATACATTCGCCTTTTTTCAAGCGAGCAATGGCTCCATGTTGCCAATGAATTGGTGATACATCACTTGTTACATTTTTTAATAAATTATAGCGTAATAATAGTGCTTTTTTACAAAGCTCTAATCGTTTTTTCATAATTTCAAAAAATATTTCTTCATCGCCATTAGCCAAGATTGCCATTTGTGGTAAGTTAATACTAACTACACCCATATTAAATCGTCCATCAAATACATATTCACCTTTTTCATTTTTCCATGGTGATAAAAAGGATCTACATCCCATCGGACTAAATACGTTGCCTTCATAAATTTCTCTCATTTTCTTAGCGGAAATATAATCAGGATACATTCTCTTAGCTGTACAACGAGCGGCTATTTCCGTTAAGTAATAATATGGTGCATCTGGCGTCGCATTATGCTCATCTAACACATAAATCAATTTAGGAAACGCCGGAGTGATATATACATTAGCTTCATTCTTAACTCCAATAATCCGTTGTTCTAAAATTTCTTCGTCAATAAGTGCCGCTTCTTTGGCGTATTCACTATGAGGATCAAAATACATAAATAATGTAACAAATGGAGCCTGTCCATTCGTTGTCATTAATGTGTTAATTTGATATTGAATCGTCTGTATTCCATCTTTTACTTCTTTACGTGTACGTTTCCATGCAATTTCTTTAGCTTTTTCTAAATTAGGTTCTATACCGTAAATTTCAACTTGTTCTTCTAATACATTAGCTAAAATTTTATCATATGATTTTCTCACAAAAGGCGCTAAAATTCGATCAATACCGTTAATACTTTGACCACCATACTGTCCTGAAGCTACTTGTGCAATAATTTGTGTCGTTACGGTGCAAGCTACTTGAAATGATTTAGGTGTATCTATTTTTTTACCATTAATCACAGTCCCATTCGTTAACATATCTTCTAAATTAATTAGACAACAGTTAAACATAGGTTGAATAATGTAATCCATATCATGAAAATGGATAGCCCCACTATCATGAGCCTCTAAAATATCTTCAGGAATCAGTTTACGTCGAGCAATATCTTTACTAATCTCACCAGCAATCAAATCTCGTTGTGTAGATACAATAGCTGCATCTTTATTAGAATTTTCATCTAATACAGCAATATTAGTGCTATCTAATAACCCAAGGACACCTTCATCACTGGTATTTACCTTTCGTTTAAAAGCTTGAACCGCCTTATATCCTTCATAAGCACGTGCTGTAGCTGGATTATTATATTCCAATAAACGATAATATACTTGATCTTCAATAGCATAAATAGTTATATCTTTATGTAATTTATGAGCATATTCCTCAATTTCAGTAGCAATCTTATCAGCTAAGCCTTCTTCATATAAACCAGTACTACTGTGCATTGCTTTTTCAATGGCCACAACAATTTTATTTTTATCAAAATCAACTACTGTACCATCCCGTTTAACGACTCGCAACATAACGTTTCCTCCCCTTATACGACATCTATTTAATTGCTCTATTTAAGACACAGATGCAAACTAATTGTAAAACACACTAGTCACATCCTATATTGCATAGTATGTTTTTTCATAAATTAGAATTCTTATCAATAAGTATACTATATATAGTAATTTTGCTCAACACAAATACTATATATACCAATTATGCTATTTTTTCATATGTATAGTATTGACATTTTATAAAATCCTAAACACCTCTATTTTCCTTGTCTATTACTCATGCATATAAAAATAAATGAATATTTTATCATGTTACACATCTTTATAAAGTGGCATAAATACTAGATATATTATTTTAGCATAGTAATAGCCTCACTATATCAATTACTCACACATTTCTTATAAATGATTTCTGTAAAACAATCTATAACTATGCTAATCATCTAACTCAACAACCATATATCTACAATTCACCGTATATAAAATTCCATAGAAAAATCACTCCTATGATATATCCTCATAGGAGTGTTTATTATGTATTTTATATGTTTGTGCTACTACATGACTCATGATAAATATATACATGCTCTGGCACTAAACAGTCTATCTGCTATCAATAGTCTGCCAAATTATTTACCGCCCATTAAGGTCTCCCACACTTCATACAAATGATCTAACTCTTTTTTCTCCATCTCTAATTCACGGGCCACTCTTTCTAATTCGCCTATATCAGATTGTAGTGCTGGATCCATTAACTGTGTTTCATACATTTTTATAGTAGCTTCTGCTCTAGCAATGTTCATTTCTACTTCCCCTAGTTTCTTCTCGGCCATATACGAATTAGTAGGTTTAAGAATAGGTGTATCCATTATACTCGTATCATCAGAGTCTTGCATTTTTTTTCTAGTGAAAGCAGTAGTCTCTCCTACCTTGTCATCATTCGTGTTTTGAATGATGCCTTCTTTCTGCTGTTGCGACAAAAATTCTTGTTCTTTTATTTTTTCTTTATAATACGAATAGTTGCCCATATATTCTGTTATATGTCCATCTTTTAATGCCAATGTGCGCGTCGTTATTTGATCTAAAAAATACCGATCATGAGAAATAACAAAACAAGTCCCTTCAAAATCTTGCAAGGCCTTCTCTACTACTTCTCTAGTACCGATATCTAAATGATTGGTTGGTTCGTCGAGTATTAAAAAATTATTTCCTTCTAAAAATATTTTCAATAATGCTACTCTAGCTTGTTCTCCCCCAGATAGATCCTTAATACATTTAAAAACATCATCTCCACGAAATAAAAATCTTCCTAGCACATGTCTCGCTTTTTCTTCAGATCCATCAAAATAGCTCTTCACTTCATCAATCACTTGCCATTGTGGATGCAATGTTTCATGTTCTTGAGAAAAATATCCTACCTCTACTCGGTTTCCTACTGTAATCGTTCCGTCAATAGGCGCTATATCTCCCATAATAGTCTTAACTAATGTAGATTTTCCTGCCCCATTAGGCCCAATCAACGCTACCGTTTCGCCTCTACGAACGACTGTTGATAATCCACTCGCAATAGGTTGCTGACGGTCATAGCCTACTGTAACATCATCTAAAATTAGTACCTTATCCGCACTCATAGACGGTTTAGGGAACGTAAACGCGATTTGTTCTGTTATTACCGGTGCCTCAATTCGTTCTAATCGATTTAATTGTGATTGTCGTCCTCGTGCCATTTTTGATTTAATTCCTGCACGATATTTATCAATATATGCTTCCGTTTTCTTAATATACTCTTGCTGTTTTTCATAAGCAGCTGCCATTGCTTTCATAGCATGCGCACGCTGATTAATATACTTTGTATAATTACCTTTGAATACATTGATTTTACATTGCTCTAATTCTACTACACTGGTAACAATATGATCTAAAAAATATCGATCGTGACTAATGACTAGAATTCCTCCTTTATAAGAAGATAAATAATTTTCTAGCCATTCTAGCATATCCATGTCCAAGTGATTCGTTGGTTCATCTAAAAACAAAAAATCTGGACTACGTACAAGTGCTTTCGCCAAATTAATACGTGTTTTTTGACCGCCAGAAAATTCATTAGCCGACTTTCTTAAGTCACTATCAGAGAATCCTAATCCCTTAATAATTCGTTTTGTTTTTAGTTCATATTCATAGCCGCCGAGCCATTCTAATCGATTCTGCAAATAATCTAATCGTTGTAATTCTTCTTGATTAGGTTCATGACATGCCATATAAGAAGTCAACTCTTCTAACTGACGTTCCAAGTGATGAATATCTGCCCAAGCAGATTGAATTTCCTCCTCTAAACTACTATCCCCTAAATTGACATCTTGTTGTAAATAACCAATTTTAACAGTACCGTTTTTAACAACCTGCCCTTTGTCTAGTTCCTCTAACCCTAAAATACATTTCATCAAGGTAGATTTTCCTGCTCCATTAGGTCCTACTAGGCCTATACGTTCACCTTGTTTTATCTCAAAAGACACATTAGAAAATATTTGGTCAATACCAAATGATTTTTCTAGCCCTATCATCTGAATGCGTTCCATATCATCCTCCTAGGATTTTAAACTCAATACTATTATCTTACCACGAGTACAGCAATTAAAAAAGAGAACTTATACGGCCTATCATGATAGAAATTTCTAATCTCTTTTACATATGATTAGAATAATACTTTCATAGTATACCTATAAGTTCTCTTATTATGTTCCATCGATACACGTATATAGAAATTCTCGTATACACATATATCGTCTTACTTATAAAATAGTAGCTTTTACCAATATCATAAGTTCCACCTTATCATTAGTTTTTCTACTATGTTTAAATAAATTTCCTAACAAGGGAATATCTCCTAACAGAGGTATTTTCTCTATTTGTGTGCCTTTTCTATGGTCCATTAGCCCCCCTATAATTAATACATCTCCCGGTTTCATACGCACTCTAGTTTTAGCTTGTCGTGTTGATATTTTATAAGCTTTCATTTCTGATACCATTACAGGATTGCTTACTTCTGCAGAAATCGTCGCATCTACCATACCATCTTCTAAAATATATGGCTTATAGTACAAACGTATACCTGACTCTTCATATCGAACAGAAGCCTTATGTCCGCCGTCACTATATATATCTTCTAAAACGGGAATTTTTTCACCTATAAGAATACTCGCTTCTTCTCCATTCATAGTTACAATAGATGGTCGAGCTACAATGACTGCTCTTCCTGAATTTTCCATAGCTCTTAATTCTGGGTTAATAAAAAATTTATTCGCCGCCCTTGTCGTATCTGTTTTAAAATGTATGCTCCCATCCCCACTTGATATATTCTGAGAACGGCTTAATAAATTGGCCCAGGACCATCTAAGTCCTACTTCTCGTACATAACTATTTTCAATGGCAACTACGATAGCCTCCAATTTCACTTGTTTAGGAATTTCATCAATCGTCTGTATAACAGTTTCTACTTGCTGGCGTTCTTGTGCTGTTCCATATACTACTAATTGATTCGTTTCTGGTACAATCGTCATACCTTCATCACCAACAATACCTGCAACCGATGCTTTAATAGACTCTGGTCGCAAATGAACAGGTTTTATTAACAATATATCTTTTTCTATATTGTTCCCCATTCCTCTACCATCAACAATAATCATTTGATTTTTTTCTTTTACTACAAAATGTTGTATCATTCCTAGTTGTCGCAGTATATCAATACCATTAGCACCTTTGATTTGTGCAGTAACTGTACCCTCTAATGTTTCAATACCTATAATATTCATTTTATACTCACGAGCAATGCCTCTTACCACATCAGAAAGTGATGCATCTTTAACAGATAGTTGTACTGTATTTTTCCTGTCTACCCTACTCCTATTCTTTATAGGATCTATATGATTTATAGTAGTCACTGACAAAGATTCTTCCTCATGATTATCTATTAAATTATTATTATCTCTATGAGAAGATACAGATGTTGCCATAGACTTTGAATCAGCGTTCCTATTCGTTTCCTTTCTATACGTACTAGATTCATTTATATCATTATTATTCATTGCATAAGCGGTATAACAATCTACATTGGTATCAATTAATAGGTTCGCATATACACCATGTATAACCACATATACAAGCAATACTTTTTTTATCAATCTAATGTAATCCATCGATCAACACTCCCTACTCGTATCAATACTCTCTCTGCCTCAATAGAAATAATCGTGCATCCCCTAACTATATCGCCCTCTGTACATATATAGTGTTCTCCTCCAATCTCTAACGCCGCTTGTCTTACATTCCCAATCATAACACCAGTCAACTTTATCTGTTGAGTTGGCCCCGTATTATATGTCAAGGTATTATGATGATTTCCATGGATATCACCTGATGAACTCATAGACGTAGTAGTATTGCTTTCACTAATGCCTTGCCATGTTCTAGAATTTGCCATGCCCATCCTCTGATCGATGTAATACCTAGGCATAGATCTAGGTTCTCTATAATTAATCGGCCTATTTTCATTTTCTATAGATTGGTTTACATCATAATCATCGATGGATTTCTCTTTCTTCATACTAGTGTCTGTAGAACCAAATACTTCTTTCAATGGATATGGTCGTATACTGCTCACAATATCATAAATACGGTGTCCTCTATTTTCTTGATCCTCCTCTACTTGTGTACTTTCTCCTTTAGTTTTACTATGCTCATTTGACCGTATAGTCTCTCTTCTTAATGATTCATTTTTATCTGATCTATTCTCTGAATAACTGTAGTTTTCTTCATTACTCCTATATTGGTTAATAGACCACGCATCTTTATAAATACCATATCCACAAACAAGGCAAAGAAAAAAGGTCATTCCCAAAAGGGAGCGACCTCGTTTACGTATCATATATTTTATATTTTCTTTTGTTGGCAAGTGTTGATCTAATAATGACATAAAAACTCCTTTATATTCGTAATCCCACGACAACTAGTAATAAATATGCATGCTATATATTTGCTATTAGTCATGCCATAGTCATATAAAAGTTCCACGTAATATGTCAAAATCCTTTATTGATTTAGAAATTTTATCTATCACCATAGCCATATGGATGTTGTTGATGCCATTGCCATGCATCGCTAATTATCTTATCTACATTACTATATTGAGGATTCCATCCCAGTAATCGCTTAATTAAATCGGACGAAGCAATGAGCACACTAGGATCACCAGCACGACGCGATCCATAAGAAACCGGAAAATCAATTCCTGTGACTCGTTTAGCCGTTTCAATAATTTCTTTTACACTAAAACCATGCCCACTACCAAGATTAAACGCAATAGAATTGCCGCCTTCTTTCAAATATTTCATTGCTAATACGTGTGCTTGTGCCAAATCATTCACATGAATATAATCGCGAATACACGTACCATCAGCCGTATCATAGTCAGTGCCAAACACTGTAATTTCTTTTCGTTGTCCTAAAGCTGTTGCTAAAACAAGTGGAATTAAATGTGTCTCTGGTGTATGATCTTCTCCAATTACACCCGACTCATCCGCACCAGCAGCATTAAAATAACGTAGTGCTACATAGTGCATGCCATAACTATCACTATAATCTTTCAAAATTTGTTCTATCATCAATTTAGTACGCCCATATACATTAGTCGGTGCTAAGAAAGCTGTTTCTATAATAGGTATTCTATCTGGTTCACCATATACCGCTGCCGTAGAAGAAAATACAAAATGTCTGATACCAGCTCTACGAGCCGCTTCAATTAGCCGATATGATCCAACTACATTATTTTCATAATATATAGATGGGTGTACCATCGATTCACCTACTTGTGAATGTGCTGCAAAATGCATAACACCTTCAATTTTATGCTCTTTTAGAATATTTTCCAACTCTGGATTGGCAATATCCATAGCAATATATGGTACCTCAGGCGGAATAGCACTACGATGTCCACGAGAAAAATTATCCAATACTATCACTTCATATCCTGCAGTCAATAATGCGCGTACTGTATGACTTCCAATATAGCCCGCACCGCCAGTAACCAATAGCTTCATATGTCCACCTCTTGCTTATCTATAATATTCCTTTAGAACATTTAATATCTCTTAATTTAGGTCCTAATATTTTTTTATATACTTCTACACCTGGCTGATTAAATGCATCAACACCTGCTAATTGGGCTTCGTAAAAAATCGCCCAAAAAAACATGAACATAACCTCGCCTAAATGAAAGGCATTTAATTTAGGAATTTCAATCGTCATGTTAAATCGATTATCGCTATTTAAGGCCTCTTGATTAGAAGCTAAGGCAGCCTGCATAATTTCATTTAAAGAAATACCTGTAAAAGCTTCTATCTTTGGAAATTCTTCATACACATGAGGAACTATAGCATCAACGTCCCACTCTCTTACTTTAATAAATTGAACCACTTTATTATATCGTCCTTCTTGATGCTCTTGTACTTGTGCATGCATATCAGTAGTACCTACCGCTGCAACAGGTGTACGTCCATATGGCAATCGACCTTTTTCACGATGTTTGCCCAAAGACTCTGCCACTAATTGTACATACCATTCACCTAAAGACTTAAATGAGTCTCCAAAGGGCATAAATATTTCTATGATTCGATCATATACTTCTGCACTAAGATATTTCAATACAGCACATAATAGAGCTGGATTCTCAAATAACTTCTTCTTACGACAAGCTATATCCATAGAGCGAGCTCCAGCCAAAAAGCTTTCTATATCAAATCCTATCAATGCAGCTATAACAAATCCTACGTCTGAAAATACTGAGAAGCGACCACCTACACCTGTAGGAACGGAGAAAATCTCCCATTCTTCGCGGCGAGCAATCGTATGTAACAATGTTTCTTCCATTCCCTCTGTTGGGTCTGTGACAGCTATCACCTCATAGGAAATGCCTGCTTTTTCTAAAGCATCACGAACAATAAAAAAATTGGCCATAGGCTCTATAGTAGATCCAGATTTAGAGATAACTACTAACATTACTTTAAAATCATCAGATCGGACTAATTTTTCATGGACTAAGTAGTTAATTAATTGAGTGACACTATGACCAGATGCAGTATTTCCAGAAAATAAAATTTTAGGATAGCCATGACGCGCTTCATCAGACAGTGTATTCCAATATTCTCCGCATTGTACGTCAAACAAAACTTTACTGCCTAAATAGGATCCACCAATACCAAAACTAATAACAATATCTATCGTTTCTTTTGCGTGCATGCCTAGTTTTTTTAATCTTTGAAGCGTAACTGTCGTATTAATTCCCTCATCTTCTATATATGGCAACTGAGAGAACATTACTTTTTCCGGTACTCCATCTTTTGATACATGTCCATCAATAAATCCTGTTTCGCACATTTGATGCGCCGCTACAACGGCAGTATCAATATTAGACTGTATACGTTCTATATCAGACAACGTCACAGCTTTATCGTGATATATACCAGAAATGTCTAAAGCAAAGCCAGATGGCAATTCTACAACACTCATTCTCTCTGTCCTTTCAGATGTTAAATTATAATCCATATAAGAAGAATATATAGCCTCCAAAAAATGATTGCACTAATGTAGCTACCCCCACAATAATTCTAAATTTCCACTTATTGGTTTTATGACAGAAAACTATCATTCCCATAATGGCCCCAATGCTTCCTAATACTATAGCACTGATTAGCAATGTTTTTTCAGAAATACGGTTCATATGCGTAATAGCTAGTCTCTTATCAATAGCATACATAATAAATACTATACAATTCCATACGCAAATTCCTATTACGATATAATCAAATATAGTTTTCATATTTATATATCCTTACTATACGTATCAAGATAAAAGCAATAAAAATCAATGCTATCAAGCACACGTATATATCGTTAACTTTTTCTACATGATTACTAGTTAAGTAAGAAAAGATTGTTGTTCTATACGGATACCCTATATCAAGCAACTAAATATATAAGCTCATTTATTTACACTTTTAAAATAGTCATAAGTACTTGTTAGGCCATCTATAAATGACATATGTGGTGTGAAGTTTAATTCACGTTGAATCTTATGGTTATCTAAACGAGAATGTCTAATATCTCCTTGCCGAGGGTCTGCATACATAACTTCTATAGGTCTATGTGCCACCGATCTAAAAGCATCAATCAATTGATTAACCGATAGTGATGAATTAGTAGAGACATTATAAATTCCTACTTTTTCAGGGTGGCGTAAACCAGCAATGTTTGCTTCTACTACATCGCCTACATAAATAAAATCACGTGTTTGCTCACCATCGCCAAAAACAGTAATCGACTCTTCTTTCACTACACGTTGCCCAAAAATACTAACAACACCGCCTTCGCCACCATTTCCTTGACGAGGTCCATACACGTTAGAATAGCGATAGCAAATATAAGGTAATCCAAAAGATTCATAATATAAACGCAAATAACTTTCACTAGTCAATTTACTAAGTCCATAGAAAGAACTAGGTATACCTACACTAGTTTCACAAAGAGGTAATTCACTATTATCGCCATATACAGCAGCTGATGAAGGCATTAATATTTTTTTTACCTTACAGATGCGACAAGCTTCTAAAATATTAAGTAACCCCATCAGGTTAACATCACAATCATAGGCAGGCTGCTCCATAGAAACATCTACCATTGTCTGGGCTGCTTCATGAAAGACGTATTCTGGTTGAAACTCTTTGAAGATATGTACAAGATGAGTATCTCGTATATCAATTTTCTCAAAAGTAGCCCTATCATTAATAAACTCACGACAACCGGACACTAAATTATCGATTACTAATACAGTATGTCCTAGTTGAATTAGACGATCTACTAAATGTGAGCCAATAAAGCCAGCACCACCAGTAACTATGGTATTCATGCCTCACAACCTCCTATACTACTAATAATGCTATAACAATATAACTAATTAAATGTATTCCACTTTCTACATTATACAATACGGATTATCGAAATAGTGTACTAATTTATATTCATACTAACAAATCAATACTAACTAATTTTCAAAATTAATTTCTTATCATCACTATAAGTATAATAATACTTCACTTCTTAATAAACATAAACCAACTAACTGTATGAATGCAAAATAGATGCGCCTATTATGCTAGTGGACACGATAGTAATTATATGTATAAATAATCTACATACATCAAATGAAATTACTATACGTGAAATCTAACCTTTTTTACGTTTTAGCGTTATTCATATAGTTATATCATTTATCATAACTATTGATATGTAAATCCTTTTATTTTATATAAGTGTCCCTTTTTTAGCTAATTGATCTGCTATTTCATTATAAGTATCTCCAGTATGGGCCTTCACTTTACAAAAATGAATACGCACTTGTTTCATAATAGACGTAGCAAACGCACTATACTGTCGAGTTAAGTCATTATTACATTTCCATCGTTTAGTCGCCCACATTTCAATACCCATATAATCATAATAAATTGAACAGGTCTGAGCTCCTTTTTGTACGGCCAAGTCCATAACATGCATAGCCGCTAATAATTCTCCTGCTACATTCCAAAAAGTCGTATACATTGGGTCTTTTGTACCAAACGAAAAAGGTATTTCTTCACCATTATAAAATATAATGCCCCCTGCACCGACAATACCTTTTATCTTATCAAAACTGCCATCAATATAGGCAACCATATGAAACGGAGGTATGTCATGGATGGATTCATAACAGCTCTTTACATCTTCTACAATATTTTCATTGCTATCCATAGTAGATGTTGTTATATCTACGACGTTCTTATTAGTATGTATTTCATGATTAGTTGCCAAATGATCTGCTACAGACATACCTGCATTTTTCTTGATAAATAGACGTGCTTCTTCTTCTGTAGCGAATGATTTATATACAGCTCCACGATAACCTTTCACTTGTGCTTCGCATTCCGTCCATGTTCTATAAATGCCCACTCGACGTCCTCGTTGTACCGCATACCATTTATTACGTGCCATATAACTTCCTTTCCTCTTGTAGCAATACTATTTATGTAGAGCAATACTTTTGTCTTATGATTATATTTTATTATACAACCAATATTATTTTCATATGTCACAAAAACTACATGATAATATCTTCAAAATGTGCATCTACAACTGATGCCAATTTCTGTGGATTCACTTTAATTTGCATTCCTCGTTTACCGCCACTAATATAAATACAGTCTTGTTCTTGCATAGATTTATGAAAATAGGTAGGGAAGAGCTTTTTCATCCCCACTGGGGAGCAACCTCCTCGAACATAACCAGTTAGCTTTTCTAGATCTTTAACATGCACTAAATCAATGGATTTATTACCACTCACACGAGCCGCATGTTTTAGATTCAGTTCTTCTGCTACAGGAATACAAAATACGACGGGCCCCGTTGTAGTGCCTATAGCTACTAACGTTTTAAATACTTGTTCCGTACGTAGTCCCAATGCTTCTGCTGCATGAACGCCTGTACCGTGTCCTTCTTCCCACTCATATTCTAATACTTCATAGGCAATGCCCTGTGTATCTAATATGCGCATGGCATTGGTTTTTTTATGTTTTTCCTTCTTCATACTTCTAACCTCACTTATCCAAAGTATACCGCTTCATTTCTATGAATGTATACAGTGTATACTGCTACTACCATATATAGCTATTTATTAATGATTTTATTAATATGTTTCAGCTCAATTCGTAACGTACCATCATCATTTGTCAAAATTTCAATAAATTCCTTATCCTGCATATAGCAAACAGGGAATGTAATCTCAATACCTGTATCTGTTTTTATTTTCTGATACGCTCCCTCTTTCGTGGCAAATTCTCTAGCTACAGGCAAAGGTCGCATCATATCGTGTTTTTCTAGTTCTGCTTTAGCTTCTGCTTGCTCCATTGGATGGTGAGCAAATACTCTATCAATAATATGTTCTGGTTGTAACGTATCAGATACTTCTGCATTTTTAGCAATCAATGTTTTAGCCATAGCCAAGGCTTCTACACCATCAGATTCATGAGCTTCACAAACTTTACCAATAATATGTTTTACTTTTTTTACCGTATCTTTCGTTGATTGATTCGTTCCAATCTGTAATAGCTTATCAGATAATAGATAACAAGATTCTCCATCATATGTGCCTTTAGGCTCAAAAATACGAACAGATAAATCAGCACGATCAATCGCCATAAAGGCTTGTAGTTTCTGTGATGGTGTTGGTAGCATAGCTTTATATAATACTAACTCTGCTCCTGTTTTACCATTTTCATCAGCGCGACGAATATGCGTATAGGCCGCATGCGCTTGACATACTAATACGCAAAAATAAGATTTTTCACCTTCCACTTCACATACAATAATATCTACTATGCTAGATTCTGTAGCCTGCTTCATATACTCAAACAACTGTTGTGATAGTTGATTCGACATTTCTAAAAATGACACTCGTCCCTCATTATAAGAAGACAATACTTGTGCCACACAGTTATGCATAGACAAAGACCCTGTTCTAACTGCAGGGTCTTTTAATGCTTTTACAACATGTGATGAAATATAATCTTGTATCTGTGTATCACTTATATCTAATTCTTTATCCGAATAGGCTGCCATCGATGCATGAAAATCAAAAATTTCTAATACAGCTTTATTAATTTGCATAACTATACTCCTACTTATGTTTTTTCTTTTCATTATACCATGATTGTAATGTTACTTTATCTATTTTGGCACAATCTGTTAAAGGAATATAAGGAACTATGTATATCGCCTGTGGTCGCTCAATAGGCGTTAATACGTCTTTGATACCTGTTTCTATTTCTTTTTGGGTAAATCCTTTTTTAATAACAATATATAAGACATACGTATCGCCTCGCAACGAATCATCGACGCGAATAGCAGCTGCTTGCTCTACCCCTAATACCTCATGAACCACCTGTTCAATAGAATCTATAAATAATTTATAGCCACCACGATTGATCATCGTTTCTTTACGTCCTTGCAAAATAATGCGACCACTGTTAGAAATAGTCCCCTTATCCCCTACTGTGTAAGGCATCGTAAGTCCTTCAACACCATAGGGAGTATCTATATATAGCAATCCTTCTCGCACCGTTACTGTCACTTGAGGAAATGGCTTGCCTACTGTACCAGGTTCATTTATCCAATCTTCATAATTGCACCAACTAATATAATTTAATTCTGACGCACCATAATATAAAATCCACTGTGCGTTAGGGTACAAAATAGTAATTTCTTTCATTAAATTAGAATCTAACATTTGTGACCCCGTTATAATCCAATGAACAGAGTCTAATGGATCATGTATATGTCGCACTAACAACTTAATCTTAGTCGGCAACATATACATGTGAGACACTTGATGCAATTTCATTAGGTAGTGCCACTGTTTTACCAAAGAACTATCAGAACTGATGATCATACCGCCCATCCAAAGGACTGACAAAATCATATTTGTATTGCCGGTAAAACTAAAACTACCTTGTACAAATATTTTTGTATAGTGATTTATATGAAAGACAGTATTTTGTGTGAAGAAATAATCTACCCAACTACGTTCCGATCGCCATAATACTTTAGGAATTCCTGTCGTTCCAGATGAAAGCACGGCAAAATCAGCTTCTTTAGGGATTTTCGTAATACTATGTTTCATCTGTTCTAACCGTTCTCTATTTAATTCTTTATGGCATACAACTGGATAGGCTCCCACTTTCAACAAGGCCAACCAATGAACTAGTTGTGACCATAGTTTTCGTTCTACTATAAGCGTTACTTCGCCTTTATTACTTATATATTGTTTAGCTAATGTATCAACTGCGTTAACAAGATCTTGATAGGTATACTTTCTATCATCAATGATACATGCATACGATGTAGGAGATGTTGCAGCCAATCGTACTAAACGATCATACAATATACTCATAGTTATCACATCCTCTACCTATTACCTATATCATACTACCTTTATGTACATACACTACGATATATCTTCTTTACTGGGTAACTCTCTAGTATATGACAAAAGCTAATAAGCACTAGAACTATCTATCAGTCATAGTATACTTATCTGCTCCATTCTCTCTAACAATATAGCAACACCTGTACCACCAGCACCTGCGATGGCACAAATAGCATATTTACCTTGACACGCTTGTAACGCTGCCATAGCATGCAATAGAATAATGGCTCCAGAAGCACCATAAGGATGTCCATACGCCAACGCACCACCTAATCGGTTATATTTGTCTAACTGATTAGGATACGTTCTAGCAAATAACACATCAATAACAGCAAATGCTTCATTCCACTCAATTACGTCTATATCATCCATAGACAGCTGTGTCCGATTTAATAATAATTCCGTACTTAGCCAAGCACCTTCTGGACTATACAGAGGGTTTCCTGCCCACGATTCTATATGAGCGATTCTAAATTCACTAGGTGTATCTGTGACTACTAAAAAAGCCGCACCATCGTGTGTTAAACAAGCATTGCCTGCTGTTACCTGTGTACCTTCACCTAATATAGGTTTCATACGATGTAAGAGCGATGCGCTCATGGTTTTTCTAATACATTCATCTATGCAATAACGTTGGTGTACAATCACTGGCAACACATACGGCTCTAATACACGTTTTTCTTTCGCCTCTTGTGCTAATCTATGCGATCGTAGCACGTGATACTTCATCTCTTCATCACTCACTGCATGCTTTTTTATTGTCCGTTCTGCGCCCCACAACATAGCATCTGAACTAATCTCATGCGGTGAAAATTGTGCCACATAATAATCTCCTTCACGTCTATCTAGTGCCGCATACGATCGTTTAGGTTGTAAAGAAGCACTTTCAATCCCTCCTGCTATCACCGTATGAGATATTCCTGCCTTTATTTGTGCATAAGCCCATGCAACAGACATACCGCCTGATGCACATTGTGTATCTACTGTCATAGCTGGCACTGTATCTGGAAATCGACTCATCAGTGTCATAAGGCGGCCTATATTTCCACCTGTACCAGTCGCATTACCACAAATAACGCTATCTACTGACTCCAATCGATAGGCATGACGCAATTGATTTAATATACGTGATCCTAGGACTTCTGGTAAAATCTCTTTGTATTGTCCATGAACAACACCAATAGGCGTACGTAAGCCGCCTTTAATATATACTTGTCTATCCATATAGCGCACCTACTACTTATACAATCAATACAATACGTATACTCTCCTTATTTATAAATCCCACCTAGTCCACTGATTTTCAACATATTTGTATATACCAGAATGACTAATTTTTTCTTCTTCTAATATGCCTATAACATACTCTATATCCAATGGGAAGATACGTATACATAAACCACAGTTACTATGCAACGCAGGTGGTGTCGCAATCAAATCATGCCTAATATGTCTATTATCTAAAATACTATCTGTTTTAGTAGCAAAATAATAAGAAGTAAACATAATTAGATAGGTGCCAATTTTCTGTTTATCACAATGTAACAATATCTTCTCCCACAATAGATTCCGTAATGGTGTACATATTAGTAATAGTTCCTACAGCCACACAATCCGTTAATCCATAATAATTTAAGCAAATGCCACAAGCCGCAATATCAACCCCTGCTGTTACTAGTTGTTTGAGTACGTCTATATAATCTGATGTAACACAAACCATTTTAACAGCACTATTAATAAAATAAATCGCTTTAGGATACGTATCTGCTTCTACTAAACAATTCCAAAATGTTTTCATCAATGTACGTCCTAGATCTTCACTGCCTTCACCTAAATAATCTTTTGTTACTAAAATAATCCTATGCCTACTAAGGGACGCATCCTGAAAACTATGACTATTCTCAGTAATATCTGGTATAACTATTTCATCATCCCTAACGATTCCTAGCGTATGAGACTCTACGGTCTGTCCTCTTTCCGGTGTACTCGTGGTACGCTCTTTTGGCTCATCTAGCTTGTGATTATTTTCACCTACATGCTTAGTTAAAATTCTTTGCAATGCCTCTTCATCTGTTCCAGGCAATCTAGGCGTCAACACGATAAAATAATCACGCCCTTGTTTATTAGTAATAACAGCATATCCTTTTGATTTGCCAAATTTTTCAACATTTTCTTTACTAATATCATTATCTACAATCGTAATAATTTCCTCATAAGGATAGGCATCCGATATTTTTTTAGTTTCTATCACTGGTGTAGGGCATAACTCACCTCTCACATCAATAATAATTTGGTCATCCATCTTGGTTATATTCACTGTATTTTCCTTTCTTATAGTACATCGTGAAAGTCTCATTATATATACTCGTACAATCTAGTACTACAACAAATTATCCATCGCCAATAATTTAATACTATCAATCATGCTATAGAAAAGTCCATAATCATCACAGAATATACTCATTATATAATTATCATCTAAAAATAACCCGACTAATCACACTAGTAAAACAGGGTATAAATTATCTAGAAAAAGTTGTATCCTAATAAATTAAAGAATCCTACTTCAACAATAATTTTCTACTAATTACTATTTTCTTTCTATCTAATCATTCCTTTATAAAACCATACTTCTATACTTTCATACCAATATATACCAATTTCATGTTTATAATCTATAACACCATAAATACGTACTAATTGGCAAGTAGTAACATCTATTCTACAATAACTAAATTCTTACCTTGTCGCTGTATAACATCGCCAATATAAGCTGCATGTATAACTCCCGATTGATGTAAGCTTTTCACGCACGAATCCACTTCATTTCTAGGGATAGCGATTAATAGTCCGCCTGACGTTTGTGGGTCAAAACAAATATCCCCCCATGTAGGTTCCATATCATTCTTAATAAAAATACCAGAGCTTGCTTTTCTATTTCCATATGTAGCAGCTGGTACTAGTCCCATGCGAGCTGCTTTTACCACATCAGAAAATAAGGGAATACACGAAAAACGTAATTGCAATGATACACTCGAATTATACGCCATTTCATAGGCATGTCCCATCAATCCAAAGCCCGTAATATCTGTACAAGCATGTACTGTGTAATGACTCATTACTTCTGTTGCAGTTTGATTCAATGTACACATACTATGAATCGCTTCCTCTGTTCCTTTCGTAAACAAGTTTCCTTTTAAAGCTGTACTCATAATGCCAGTGCCTATTGGTTTCGTCAGAATTAATGCATCGCCCACCATTGCACCGCTATTTTTCCAAATAGAACGAGGATTAACAACTCCTGTAACCGATAACCCGAAAACAGGTATAGGATTTTCAATACTATGCCCACCAATAGCAACCGCTCCTGCTTGTTTAACTACTGCCATAGCACCATTTAATATACGCTCTACTTGTTTTTCTGCCATCAGCACCATAGGAACTGCAAGAACATTCATTGTTGTAAGAGGTTTACCTCCCATCGCATAAATATCGCTTAAACTATTAGCTGCGGCAATAGTGCCAAATATATACGGGTCATCTACAATAGGGGTGAAAAAATCAATAGTTTGTACTAATGCCATATCAGGTGCAATTCGATAAACACCTGCATCATCTGATCCAGTCATGTCTGTTAATACATCACTATTAGTTACACCTTCTACTTGACTTAGCATAGAGGCCAACAGATGTGGTCCAATTTTACAAGCACACCCTCCTTGACCTACCAATGATGTTAATCGTACCATGTATCACTTATCTCCCTCTACACGAGATATAATTTTTTTAACGGCTTTTTCAAATTTAGGTCTAGGAATCAACACTTGATGTCCACATCCATTGCACAGTATCGAAAAATCAGTGCCAATTCGTTTTACAGTCCACGTGTCACTACCACATGGATGTTTTTTCTTCATCTGTACTATATCACCTACATAATATCGTATAAATGCCATATCTATTCCCTCTTTTATATCTAAAATTCAACACTATATCATATACAAACTGTCTGTAGCACTATAAAATTATTTATAACAACAATACAATAACACATGTATTAATGCTAGGCACTCTCACAAAATACTGCGATTTATATTTATTATACACGGTAACCAACATAGTATCTAATAAAATATTACTTCTAACATAATCATACTACATCATCAATATAATCTATTCACTATATAATCTACTAGATAAATCACGTCCAAGATAAAACAGATGTGACTTATAGTATAAACAATCTTTAAAAAATCTACAGAAATGATAGTATAAAAATATACCCCATTAATTACATTACCAACAATTATTCAATTATATTCACTATACAACACACCATTTCCTATCCTTTTTATATTGAAACTGTCAATGCCTACTCTATTCTAACTTAATAAATGATGCTATGAATATCCTTTGTAATATCATTCCAGTTCATTAGGAAATATATCCATAGAAAGTGAATGATTATCTGATGTATCAACTGTGAGTACCTTCGCATGAAACATAGGGAATTGACCTTCTTGCTGAAATAATACTCGGTAACTTGCTCATAAAGAATATCTGTTCCCCTTTCAAATATTTTCTAACAACTTACGCAAACTATATTGCTCTGCTATGTATTTGGTTATGAAATAATAAATATATATTTTATATCTAAAAAATCGATTATATTATTGATTATCATTTGCATATAATTTATTTTTAATATTCTCATTTTTATTTTTAGTTACTATAAAATACTTTATAGTACTATAATACTAATTTTTCTTCAAAGCACTTACTTGATATTTATTACTATTTAGTTTAATTTATATTTATTTATTTTAAATTTCACAATTTTGCCCTTGCTTTTCTCATTCTCATATACTATAATGTAATTAACAATGATTATTCTTTAAGAATTATTTGAAGAATAATCATAATGTAAGTTAACTACGTGTATGTACAATATATACACGAATAAGTAGGTTATTATAACCATATGTAAGTACATATTTAAGGAGAAAAACAATGGCAGAATTAAAAGGTACAAAAACAGAACAAAACTTAGCTGCAGCTTTTGCAGGTGAATCTCAAGCATTCCAAAAATACACCTATTATGCAAGTGCAGCTCGTAAAGCTGGAATGAATAAATTGGCTGACTATTTTGAAGAAACTGCTCGCAATGAAATGGCACATGCTAAGTTATGGTTCAAAGAATTACACGGTGGCGATGTTCCAGCTGATATGTTAGTAAATTTAGCTGATGCTGCTGCTGGTGAAAATTATGAACAAACTGAAATGTATCCTTCTTTCGCTGCACAAGCTAAAGAAGAAGGTTTCACTAAAATCGCTTATTTAATGGAACAAGTTGGTAAAATTGAAGCTCGTCATGAACAACGTTACAATGATTTAGCTGCTGCAGTTCGTGGTGAACGCGTTTTCAAATCTGAAGAACCAGTTGCTTGGATCTGTGCAAATTGTGGTTACATTCATGTTAGCACTGAAGCTCCAAAGGTTTGCCCAGTATGTGCACATCCACAAGCATTCTTCTCCAGACATAACGAAGTTATCTAATAAATATACTAGACTATATACGTCAATATATTTATTGTGATATGCTCCTATCATAACAAATAATATACAGAGAAGATGTACTTGAATACACTCTCAATACAATAGAGGAAAGTTGATTAAATGACATCAACTTTCCTCTATTGTATATTTTACTAATAAAAGGGATCTAAAAGGCCTTTTTATTAGTAGTATATAATTATAGATAATCTTACTATTAATGCATTAAACGATACCACATGAGTGTAATCGCGCCATTAATTTTCCATTGAATAGTAACATTTCCTCTAAAAGAATAACGACTATAAGAGAACTACTTTATATCACTTTATCTAATTATAATACTAATTAGATATCCGTAACTTCTAACTTTCCCTTCTCGCAATACCATTGTCTTTCGCCTACTAACTGAGCCTCTTCTTTATCATGAGTTACCCATAAACAAGGAATTTCCCATTCCTTGATGGTATTTACTAAATCTTGACGAACTCGATCTCTCAAATTCCAATCAAGCGCTGATAAAGGTTCATCTAATAGGAGAATCACAGGTTTTGCATATAATGCACGACCTAACGCAACACGTTGTTGTTCTCCACCTGACAAGCACCCTGCTTTTGTATCTTTATAACTAGTAAGATGCAAAGACTCAAAAATTTTCTTTAATAGTATCCTATCTCCTCGTTGACTATAGGTAATATTACGAAGCACTGATAAGTGAGGAAATACAATATTTCCTTGTGGCATATATCCTACATATCGTTTTTGTGACGGGAGCCAAATTTTATGATCTCTATCAAACCATGCTATGGTATCCGAATAAATAAAACCATCATTCGGCTTTACAAGTCCAGCAATACTTTTAATAATAGTGGATTTACCGCTACCTGACTGTCCTGTCAACACAGTAATTCCTGAGGCTAGTGTGCCTTTCCCTTCTACGGTCATAGATGGACGTTTTACAGTAATATCGAATGTAATCATACCTACTAACTCCTATTACTCATGAGCACTAAACAGTTTTCCTTTTGTTACAATATGGATTCCCCATAGTAATGATAATGTTAAGATACAAATATATCCAACAATGGTAAAAGCATCTGTATAATTTCCTTCTTCGACTAATGAATAGATAGCTAGTGGCATAGTACGTGTTATCCCCGGCATATTACCAGCAATTAAAATAGTTGCGCCAAACTCACCCATGGCACGGCAAAAGGAGAGGATGATACCCGTTAATAGACCTTTCCATGCTAATGGTATGGAAATCGTAAAAAATATGCGTAACTCCGATGCTCCAAGTGTACGAGCTACGTCTTCCATATCATGATCAACCGACTCAATAGAAGCACGTACTGTCTGATAAAACAATGGAAATGCAATAACAGTAGATGCTAAAATAGCTCCTACTACAGAAAAAACAATCCCCGTCCCATGTGTATCTAGCCAACGACCTAAGCTATTACCTGGTGAAAAAATCATTAATAATATAAATCCTACAACAACTGGTGGTAACACTAACGGCAATGTTACTATAGCATCAATAACCCCCCGTACTTGACGCGGACATTGTTTCATAAAAAAACATAATGCTAATCCTGTTACTATAATAATACTAACAGCTATAGAAGCTACATAAATTGATAACCAAAATGGACTCATAATGCATTCCTACCTACTTAATCCTATCTATTATTGAGGCATAGTAAATCCGTATTTTTCTAAAATAGCTTTACCCTTAGGACCAGTCGCATAATCGTAAAAATCCTTGGCAAAATCTGTTGTATTCTTAGTAATTAAGGCAATCGGATACACTACCGCATCATGACTATCTGCAGGTGTTTCGGCCGCAATAGTAACAGTGTCTTTTGCCGCCAATGCATCTGTTTTATAAATGAACCCCCCATCAACAGCACCTTGAGATACATAAGCAGTTACTGCTTTTACATCTTTAGCAAATACAATTTTATCTTGCATAGTATCCCATAGATTCATGTGATCCAAGACTTGTTTACCATATCTACCAGCAGGTACAGTAGCTACTTCCCCCAAAGCGAAACGATTCATAGTAGGAATATCTTGCAGAGAACTAGCTTTGCTGGATTTAGGAACGACTAATACTAACTCGTTAAGTACAAATGGTTTAACATCACTAACCAATTGTTTTTCTTCCAACATTTTCATATTTTTTTCGTCTGCGGAAATGAATATACTAGCCGGTGCACCTTGTTCAATTTGTTGTCGTAATGTACCAGAACCGGCAAAGTTAATGACAATTTGATTGTCAGATAAGTTCTTTTCTTTTTTATATTCATCAGCAATTTCTGTCAAAGCACCTTTTAAACTAGCAGCTCCGGAAATTGTCAATGTTTGATTAGCAAATGTTTGATTCTTACTATCCCCCATTGTAGGATTAGTATTGCCACAACCAACTAACAATCCACACACAAACAATCCTACTATGATTCCTACAATACGCTTCTTCATAGTACTACTCCTTTTCTATAACTAACACATTCGTCAATACTATACTTCCTTTTTTACTACTATGAGCGCTAACTATGATTATCCTTTATACTGATATCTTTTCTACCATACTATCTTTATATAATTAGATAATACACGCGCTCTTAGTAGTTCAAATTTTCATCTATATTTTATTATATGTATAGAAACTGTGCAATCTGTGAACTTTATCACTTTTTTGCTATCTTATTACACCTTATATGTGTATAATAAGTATATAACTATTTAGAAATTTAGGTGATCCAATGAACTTATTAACTCATATTTTTATTAACACAATGATTCCTATTTTTATGTTATTAGGAACAGGTGTTCTATTAGACAAAAAATTTAAACTCGATTTATATACATTAAGTAAATTAAATTTTTATATATTCTTGCCTACTTTTATCTTTCGTTCCCTTTATGAAGCAAAGTTCACATGGAGTAATTTGGAAATTGTCCTATGTGCAATTACAGTGGTAATTGCCAATTTTATCATCGCTAGTATTGCTGGTAAAATAGCACATTATGATACACAAAAACTAGGTACACTGCGCAATGTAACCATGTTCAATAATTGTGGCAATATGGGTATTGCCTTAGCTGTATTTGTATTTTCTAATGTTCCTTATATTGTAGACGGACAAACACCCTATTTAGATATAGCCCTCTTGTCAGTTGTATCCATCATGGTCATCCAAGCCATTTCTAGTAATACCTTTGGATTTTATCAGGCAGGTATAGGTAAATTAACTCCTCTAGATGCCTTGCGCGTCGTATTTCACATGCCACTAGTATATGTCGTACCGGCAGCACTATTACTAAAACTAGCCCCCTTTGACTTACACGGTTTCTTTTTCTATGCACCAATCAGTCTTTTTGCTAAAGCTTTCGTTGGCGTAGCTATGATTGCCTTAGGTGTTCAAATTAATCGAACTCCTATGAATTTTTTTAAACGCGATGTAATTCTAGCTGCTTTTTTACGGCTGATCATAGGGCCTATCCTAGCCCTATTAGTGACATTATCTTTTATCCATTTCTATGGTCCTTTAAACCCTATTTCAGCACAAGCTATTGTTATTACCTATAGTGTACCAACTTCTATTAATATGGCTCTCGTTGCCGTAGAAATGAAAAATAATCCTGAATATGCTACGCAATGTGTCATGGCTAGCACCATACTATCAGCACTTACTATGCCTCTATTTATTATGCTAGCCTACTATGCATTTCCTCTATAAGAACGATCAATAAAACAACCAAGTAGATATGTAAATACTGTGCCGTACAAATCAATCTTATGTGCCCACATACCAATCTCTTTCTTATTGATTATACAACAATTCAAATACCTATATATTAAATGGATTGTATATACAACACTTTTTGCACACCCATAGCCGACAAATTATGACGTTATTTCTCAACTACACCTAAATCTTTTAAAAACACATAAAAAGCTGTGACATTTACAGTATCAATAATCTGTAAATATCACAGCTTTTTTTATATTTTATGGTTCTATTCACAACTATAAAGTATCACTGCTAGTTAATACCTATAGTAATGACATATCTTCAAAAGCTTTATAACGTATAATTACTATTTATTTATGCCCCACATGTTCAAGACCTTGGTTTACCAAAGTAACTACATGATCATCATTTAAAGAATACCATGCCGTTTTACCATCTTTTCTGAAGGTCACTAATCGAGCTTGTCGTAACACGCGAAGCTGATGTGAAATCGCTGATTGCCCCATATTCATATGTTCTGCAATATCAGATACGCACATTTCATGTTGTAACAATAAATGAACAATGCGTAATCGTGTAGGATCTCCTAAAATTTTAAATAATTCTGCTAGTAATTGTAATGACTCTTGGTCATATTGAAATTCCATTATACACTCCTTATACATCCACTATATTATGAAACGTCTTTTATCTCTTGCTTATCATTATACCATAAAATATGAGAATGAAAGTATTCCCTCGCTAATTAGAAAGAATCATTTTTTACTTTCTCTGCTAACTATAAAATGTTTTATAGTATCACATTATGTATTCTCTATGCTAATGTTTACTTTCATCTTCTAGTATACAATACCATATATCATACTAAATAATAATTCATTCTACGACAGAAGGTATACAATATCATAGATTATACTCGATAAAATCATTCTTCCCTAGCAGGACCATTTTCAGTATCTGTTACATTCGTAAATGCCTTATTGTTTTCTAGATACTCCAAGACTGCATCGGTAGGTATTACTAACTTTTTACTTTGTTCTGCCAAACTATCTGGATTGGCATTCTCTATGGCTACACCTTTATCATAAATACCAGTAACAACGCCATATCCATCACTGATTTTTATCGTAGCTAGCAAAACTCCCTTATAGGAATGATAAAATTGAGGATTCACTTTTGATAAGTCTAGTTGCACTCTATGAAATGGAATTTCAAATTCTACTATCTCTTGATTGATTCGTGTTATGCGCGCTCGAATATATACATCAGTGTTAGGTTTCTCATAAGAAGCTTCTTTAGCAGCTACTAATCCATTCTGTTTAACATCTAATGTGACATATACACTATCTCCTATTTTAGGCGTAGTATTACTCTTCCATTTGGCAATATTTCCCAAAAAATGAACATCTAAATAATCTGTAGGAATCCATTCAACCGACTTACAGAGCATAACAGGCCATTGATATTCTGCACCGCCTTGTAAAATATGAGTATATCGTTGTTGTACATAAACCTGACTAATGAGTGTAGACAAAATGATTATGCCAAAAACAATGATTTTTTTATAGGATATCATTCATTACTCCCCCCCTCATTTTCAGAAGAAGCATTATCTACCACAGACATGGTATCACTATGCCGATCCCTTCGCCTACCTCTACTTCGTTTTATATGTTTTCTCCATACATAGACTCCATTAATAAGTAAAATAAATATTCCTATGATTAAAAAGGCTAACCCTCTTTCAATGAATGAGAAACTAGGATCAAAAAATCTTGCCCCCACAATACCAAAAATAGCAATAATAGATCCATTAATATAGCCAATATGTTTCTCAATCGTTCCATGCACAAACATAAAAATGGCCAATACCATAACATATACATTTAAAAGTAATGACACAGTAAGAGGAGAAAAATTTTGATTTGCTAGTATATATAGTAAGCCTATAAGCCAAGGTAAGCAACCGATAAAAATTGGTATGCGTAGTTTTGCTTTTATTAATTGCCACAAACATACGCCTACTGCGATTGCTAAAAATATACAAGCCACTATTTCTGATGCTGATATAGCTATCTGATTAGCTTCTAACCAAGTAGATAGTAACGTTCCTTTGACGATAGTATATAATAGCCCTAGCAATCCTACTGTCCTAAATGGCAATGTCCAAATTCCTTTTGTTTGAATACATAATCCCAAACTATAGGTAATCATAGATAAAGCAGCTATCACATATACATCTAACTGTATTTTATATACTTCAACAGTTGTAAAGAATGCTGAAAAAATGGCAATAATATATAACCATGACACACACAATAAAGATGTATATCTATGATGATGTGTAACGGATTTAATATAAAATGGACTAGCCGCTAACAATAAAATCCATAGCATATAAGATTCACTATACTGACTAATACTAGATGGTGCAAAACAACATAAAATAATGCCTAATAAATAAACTATCATGCCTAAATCCGATTGCAGTAAATAGATGGCAGGTAAAGATATAACCATACTAATCAATAGATAAAAAGCATATGATTCCCCTAAATAGTATGTATCGGCTACTGACAATAAACCAGTGGTAAATATACCCATATATAGTAATGTACATACGTCAGCCATCATAGAAGCCGGCGTTGTTTTCCATATTCCTGCACCTAACACAGTAAGTGCAATTACCATTAGGACAATAATCCAATCAAATCTTCCATTAGGAGAAAAACTATACCAATAACCAGCAAATAGCAAAAAAATTCCAGCCATAATAAGAAGAATAGATAATGCTATAACTAATAGTCGCCCCCAAGAAGGTGATGTATTCGCTATATGAGGTCGATAATAGGCTTCTAATTCTTTAGCATTCTCATCTGTCATCCATCCTTTAGCTTTCCACAGAGGAAGTTCATCCGCAAGCCAACGCACTATTTTTTTATTCATACCGTCCCCCTTATGATAAAAAAAGGCTTTGCCATCAGACAAAGCCTTTTTTATAAATTCTTTATTTTACAATAAGTACGGGGCAAGAAGAATGGCTAGTAACATAACTACTTACACTACCCATAAATAACCCTTTCAATGGGCCAAGGCCACGACTCCCCATAACAATTAAATCAGCATCATATTTTTTAGCAATTGCTAGTAAGGCAGGTCCAGGAGATCCTACTTCAAACACGCTCTTTACATTTACATCTTGCGGTACTGCTTTTAATACATCCGCTAAAATTTCTTTACCTGTTTCTTCCATATCTTCAGCGATTTGCTCAGATACATAACCACCACTAATAGAAGTTTGGTCAAAGTTAGAAATTGCAGAAACTATATTCGCCACATGCACAACAATTAATTGAGCTTTATTGCGACTAGCTACTGCTAAAGCATGTTCTAATGCACGTTTAGAGTTATCAGAACCATCAGTTGGTACGAGAATAGTTTTATATTCAACCATATTAATCCCTCCTATACGGGCATACTTATGAGTATGTCAACGCTTCATATCTTCTTTATACTGTTATTATAGCACATTTATATAAATCCAGTAATACAAGTTTAATATATTTATACAATTTATGCATATCAAGTATGAATACATGTTTATGTATATTTAATATATATATCTTTACTAAATCTAAAATAATATCACATTTTAATTATAACATAGATTCCAAAAATGATTTTGTTCGTTCATTAGTAGGATGTACAAATATACTTTCTGGATCCCCTTCTTCTTGAATGAATCCATCGGCCATAAAAATAACACGATCAGATACTTCTCTAGCAAATGCCATTTCATGCGTAACAATAATCATAGTCATATGTTCTTCTGCTAATTGTTTAATCGTTCGCAAAACTTCCCCTGTCAATTCTGGATCTAAAGCAGAAGTAGGTTCATCAAATAACATGATACTAGGATTCATTGCCAATGCCCGTGCAATTGCTACACGTTGTTTCTGTCCCCCAGATAATTTTGATGGATATACATCTCGTTTATCCCATAATCCAACACGTTTTAATAATCGTTCAGCAATAGGTAGTACATCAACTCTTTCCATTTTTTTTACCATCACTGGAGCAATCATAATATTATCAAGTACTGTCATATGAGGAAATAAGTTAAACGACTGAAACACCATGCCCATACGTGAACAAAATTGATGTGCTGCTGTATCAGATACATATTCAGCTATACCAGAACTATTATTTTTAACTAAGTACTCATCTTCTATAAAAATATTTCCCTTATCAATTGTTTCTAAGTGGCACAAACATCTAAGAAATGTAGATTTACCAGAACCAGAAGGGCCTATAATTGATACTACTTCTCCTTTTTCCATATGCAAAGATACATCGTTTAAGACCATATTTTTACCAAAACTTTTTTCTATATGTTCCATATTTATAAAACTCATAGATAACTCCTTTACGATTTCTTCATTACATGACTCTATGATTTCATCTCATCTGCGTATCAATCACATAGGTCTTAAAGAAAGATCAGTAATAATATCCATCACCTCTAGTGATATATAAATTATTATTAAATGGCCCATCACCTACATAGTGATACGTTTATCCTACGCATTAGATGAAATGAATATACTAATCCTCGTAGACAGCATATAATCGTTCTAAATAATCAAATATTTTGGTTAATACATAGGTCATTAATAAATAAAAGACACCAGCTACTACAAAGGCGGTTAAATCAAAATCACGTTGTACAATCCCTCTCGTAATACGCAATACGTCATTCATTGCTAAAATATAAACAAGAGAAGTATCTTTTAATAAGTTAATGGTTTCATTCGCCAACGGTGGTAATACACGTTTTACCATTTGTGGCAAAATAATTTTGATCATAGTTTGTTTATAAGTAAATCCAAGTACACGTGCCCCTTCATATTGGCCTTTGGAAATAGATTGAATACCTGAGCGGAAAATTTCACATAAATAAGCAGAATAATTAAGTACAAAGGCAACCACAGCTACTGTTGTATCATCAAAGATAAATAATGATGTGGAATTAGGAAATAAAAATTTCATAATAGCTGGTAATCCATAATACATAACTAAGATTTGTAGCATGAGTGGTGTGCCCCTCATTAAATAGACAAACCATCCCACTAATTGTGAGGCCCACCTAACCTTAGAAATTCGTACTAAAGCTAATAAAATACCTCCTGGTATAGACAATATAGCAACAATAAAAAATAAAGAAATAGTTACTTTTAATCCTTCTGCTATATTAGGAATAATCGTCAATAAGTAATCCATCATAGGCCTCTCTTCAAAATATCAAGAGAAGGTACCTATGTACCTTCTCCTGTACTATTTTATATCTACACACTATATCTAGTATCAACTATGCTCATGTATGGTAAAATCTACTATTTTACCACCATTTCTGTTGTACCAAACCACTTTTCTGCTAATTTATCAACAGTACCATCTTTTTTCATGTCTGCAAGAATACTATTAATTTTATTCCGCAATGCTTCATCGTCTTTACGAAGCCCTACTCCAATTACGTCTTTATCAAAGATAGTGTCTACCATTCTAAAAGAGCCTGGTTTTTGTTTCATAATATAAGCAGCATTAATTTCATCAACAATCAATGCATCTACTCGACCTAATTCTAAATCAGAAAAAGCGTTTGTGAAATCTGGATATGTTTTCATTTCTTTAATAGTTTTTTTATTTTCTTCCTTTTCATACATAAAATCGCCTGTACTTGCTTGTTGTGTACCTAACACCTTGCCATTTAAGTCAGCTTTTGATTGAATCGGTGAATCATTACGAACAACAATCATTTGACTATCGGTTAAATAAGGATCCGAAAAGGAAATTTTATCTGCCCGGTTTTCCATAATGGTTAAACCATTCCACAAAATATCAATATGTCCACTTTTTAATTCAGCTTCTTTACTATCCCAATCAATTGGTTTAAATTCAACTTCCATACCAGCTCGTTTAGCAAATTCTTTTGCCATATCAATATCAAATCCAACAATTTCATTCGTATTAGGATCACGAAAACCCATTGGAGCAAATGCGTCATCTAAGCCAACCACAATTTTTTTAGGTAATTCTTTTTGTCCTGATTGTGTACTACCACAACCACTAACGCATATAAGTAATGATATAAAAGCCATGCCAACTGCTACTATTTTTTTGATACCCATAGTAAATCCCCCTCTACAAAATGTACCATATAATTATGTTATGATGTTATTATACTTTAGTTTGCTAAATTTGTAAAGGAATAAATTGTTGTTATTTTTTATTATGTTATGATATCAGTTAATAGAGTGACAAACTGAATTCTAATATTCATACTGCCCCTTACTAAGATTCACTTTTATATGTTGCTACTACAGATAATAATTCGTTCTTGTCTTTAGTGGACACAAATACTAAATCAACAGAAATTGTCATAATAGCCCCTGTAGATGTAGTCATCTGTAACTCTTTCCAGTCTGCTGTAAAACCAATGATATTTTCATAAGCCACATAGTAATAAAAGTCTATAGGATTAATAATTCTATCAATATACTCTTGTGTGCTCATAGGTCTACGTTGTATTACAATGCCTTCTGTTCCTATATAGAGCAACGGTTCTCCCATATGTGACAATTTCCAGATAACGATAGCCACTATGCCATAGTATATCATTTTTAGTCCTATAAAGCCTGTATGTCCACTGAGCCACACCATTAACACACTAATGCCAATATAGATAATATACCATAACCATCGTATCACATAATATTCAGATACAGCTTTTTTCACCTTACCAATAGGAAAGTGAGTTTGTACATACTCTTGACTCATAATGACCTCTGTTTACAAGGAACGACTTTCTTCAATGATAAAACTAATCTCTAGCATAATCATATCACAACTATAAAATAATTCACTAGTCTATCGGACAGTGCCTAATAAGAAAGTATCTATTACACAGTAACACACATTCGCAATAACGATTAATTTACTAACAATAGCATACAGCAGTCAGGGAATTTTATCTACTTCACGATATGAATCCATGTAATACATAATAACCTTCGTAATATACCTATCTATATAGACGTCACAATCATATATCCTACATTTACTACATAAATTCTTATAGTACATTGCTGTATTTCGTGCTATAGAAATTATACCTTATACAAGGAATCGTTTACTCAAACATTTCCTTGCATAAGGTATACACATTACTAGGTATAAAATTTTCCTATCCATAAGTATATCAATGTAAAAGAAGTGCATATAAACTTATAGATATACTCTACTATATAGTCTCTTAATTACGACATAACCCCATAGCTTGTTCTACTTTTCGATACATAGCACTTGCTTTTTTATGTGCTTTTTCAGCACCTTCATCGAGAATAGCATCTAATTGATCTCTATCTTCAATCAATTCATAATACCGTTGTTGAATTGGTTCAAGGGCAGAAATCACTAATTCTGCAACATCTTTTTTGAAATCACCATAGCCTTTGCCTTCATATAATGCTTCAATATGTTCATAACTATCATTAGTAATAGCTCGATAAATGCCCATTAAATTAGAAATACCTGGTTTATTATCTTTATCATAATATACACGATTATCAGAATCAGTTTGTGCTCGTTTTAACTTTTTCAAAATTACATCTGGTGCATCTAATAGACGAATCGTCGCATTTTGATTATCATCAGATTTACTCATTTTCTTAGTTGGTTCTTGCAAACTCATAACACGTGCTCCACCTTCTACCAGTTGAATCGAAGGTATAACAAATGTTTCACCATATATACGGTTAAAGCGTTGTGCTAAATCACGAGTCAACTCCATATGTTGCCGTTGATCTTCACCTACAGGCACTAATTCTGTGCCATATAATAAAATATCCGCTGCCATCAATGGTGGATATGTCAAAAGTCCTGCTGGAATAGAGTCTCCTCGTTTTTGTGATTTATCTTTATACTGTGTCATCCGTTCCAATTCGCCTACATAACTAATTGTTGTCATAACCCAACCTAATTTAACATGTTCCGGCACTTCTGATTGCACAAATAGTATACTTTTTTCTGGGTCAAGACCTGCTGCTAGATACAATGCTGCTAAACTACGCGTTCTTTGAAATAATTCCTTTGGATCTTGTGGCACTGTAATAGCATGTTGATTAACAATACAGTAATATGCTTCATTATGATCCTGTAAATTAACAAAATTTCTTAATGCCCCTAAATAATTACCTAATGTTAATTCTCCACTAGGTTGAATGCCAGAAAAAATAACAGCCATTCCTATGCCTCCTATAAATGAATAAATAGAAGTGGTTAGCAATGTAACCACCTCTATCATAAATATATAAATAATATATTCCTATATATCAACGATTAGCTATATGGTAAATACATATTGATTATTATACACCTTACGCTAAAAGTAAGAAACGCCGATTAATACGAAATGGATACTATGGACATCCTATGAAAATATCTATTCTACAGTAACCGACTTAGCTAAATTACGTGGCTTATCTACATCAGTACCACGAGTAATAGCCGCATAATATGATAATAATTGTAATGGTATAACCGTCAAAATAGGAAGTGTAAAGCGATCTGCTGCTGGTACATAAATAGTGTGGTCTACAAATTTAGCAAGTTCTACGTCTCCTTGTATACCTACACCAATAACAATAGCATCACGAGCCTTTACTTCTTTGATGTTACTCAACATTTTATCTCGCACATCATCTTGCGTTGCCAATCCAATAACAGGAACACCTTCTTCAATCAATGCTAATGTTCCATGTTTTAACTCACCACCAGCATATGCTTCTGCGTGAATATAAGAAATTTCTTTTAATTTTAAAGCCCCTTCCATAGCTACTGCGTAATCCATAGAGCGACCTAAGAAAAATGCATCTTCTTTAAATCCATAATGACGAGCAAATTCTTTAATGTCATCTACATTTTCAAAAATTTTATGACATAACTCTGGTAATCTATGTAAGTCTGTCAAAATAGTTTCTGCTAATGCAGGGGATAATTGTCCATTAAGTTGCCCCAAATAGATAGCCAACAATAATAATGCGGCCAGTTGTGTCGTATATGCCTTTGTAGAAGCCACTGCAATTTCTGGGCCAGCCCATGTATGAATCGTCTGATCTGCTTCACGAGCAATTGAGGACCCCACCACATTCGTAACTGCTAAAGAGCGTGCACCTAATCGTTTTGCTTCTTTTAATGCTGCCAAGGTATCAGACGTTTCTCCTGATTGGCTAACCACAATGGCTAATGTTTTATTATTCGTTAACGGGTTGCGATATCTATATTCTGAAGCAATATCTACTTCCACTGGAATACGCGCCAATTGCTCAATATAATATTTAGCCATTAATCCTGCATGATAAGCTGTACCACAGGCAGTAATGAGGATTTTATCGATAGATGCCACATCGGCTGCATCCCAATTAAGTTCTTCAAAAATAACTTGTTTATTATCTTTTGAAATACGACCTGTCAAAGTGTCTCGAATAGCCTTTGGTTGCTCATGAATTTCTTTTAACATGAAATGCTCATAACCGCCTTTTTCAGCCGCTTCTGCATTCCAATTAACATGAAATACTTTTTTATTGATTGGATTCCCATCACGATCTGATACAGACACAGAATCCTTCGTAATAACAGCAAACTCTCCGTCATTTAAAATATATGTATCACGCGTATATTTAATAATAGCAGGAATATCAGAGGCAACAAAGTTTTCTCCGTCACCTAATCCAATGACTAAAGGATTTTCTTTTTTCGTAGCAATAATTGTATCTGGATAGTCCGCACAAATGATTGCTAGTGCATAGGCACCTTCTACTTGTTGTAGCATGCGTCGAACTGTACTTTCAAAGTTACCATCATATAAATCAGATAATAAATGAGCTACTACTTCTGTATCTGTTTCAGACGTAAATTTATATCCTTTGGCAATCAATTTTTCCTTAATAGGCATATAATTTTCAATAATACCATTATGCACAACAGCAAATTTACCATCTGCCGAAGCATGTGGGTGAGAATTCATATCCGATGGTCGTCCATGCGTCGCCCAACGGGTATGACCAATGCCCAATGTTCCTTCATTAGGTTCTCTCTGTACCATCGCCTCTAAATTAGCTAACCGTCCTACTTTTTTTTGAATTTTAATAATGTGATTCGGCCCTAGTACAGCAATACCCGCTGAATCATAACCTCTATATTCTAGTTTCGACATGCCTTCAATCAAAAAATCTGTTGCTTGTCGATGTCCAATATATCCAACAATACCACACATAATATTTCCTCCATCTATTAGAAATCCCATATATGCATATGAGAAATATTCAGTTTTCAGTTACAAGTCCTTTGTTCTATTATTCCTAATAGTTTTTACTACTTGTATAACGATGTGAAATCACCGAGAAAGCATCCGCTGATCATTCGACAACTTTCTACCTCGTCGGCCCCTACGTCTGTCTACGCGTGGCACTTGCGCTATTCGTATATACGAATTAAAAACTCCTTTCTCATTGATACGACAGTCTCTCGTATGCATCCTATATATCAGTACGTGTACATACTATTAAATATTATATATGATATAAGCTAGCTTTGTAAAGAATTGGCTAATGCCCCATAAAAGCCTAGTAAAAACACTGAATAAATGCATTTTTTCTATTGACAATATATATAATTGATGTAAAATTATGCGTTATTTTGCGTCCATTTTATGTATAGGAGTGTTACTATGAGTGCAAAATTGAAACGAATTATAAACTATACTATTTTTGGTCTCTCTCCATCGTATTATTTTAGAAATTTCCTATTTGGTTTAATCCCCGTCTATATGAATATTTTCTTCATGTTCAGTAACAATGCAAAATTTGATAGTGTAATGCTACTATTCATATTATTGGCTGCTTGTTTTCCATACACCAGATTGGTATATGATGAAATCACTAATTTCTTAATACGTGATACATGGTTTATCAATGGTTTTCTATACTTATTTTTCTGCTTATTTAGAAATATGTTTTTACTAGCAATTACACCTTTTGTTACCCCTTTTTCACTACTATTTTTATATTTCTATCATACACGTCAAGAAAAGAAATTAAATGCCTACTATGACATAATGGATCAGGATTTTTAAGTATATGATAGAATATGATTGTATACATAACTCTATCATATTCCCCTATTAAGATAGACTATTTTAACAGTAACTAAAAAACTACTTTATATGTTATGAAAGTTTCTAAAATTCTTACACCTATGGTCCACATACACAGTAATTACAAAATCAATGATTAGAACATCTACAAATAATCTACTATATTCATAACAATGATATAGTATGATTTACATCGTATCATTAGAAAGAGCGTATTTTCTATATTCTAAGAATCTAGAAAATACGCTCTTTTATTACAATTATTCTTCCTCTGGAAGAATAGCATTATGATACACATCTTGTACATCATCTAAATCATCTAACGCATCAAGCATTTTTTGCATTTTTACTGCATCGTCTCCAGATAATTCAATATAATTATCTGGCATCATAGTGATTTTAGCCACTTCAGTTTCAATGTTTACCTCTGCTAATGCTGCTTCTACAGCATCAAATTCTTCTGGAGTAGTATAAATCTCAAAAGCATCATCTTCTACTTTCAAATCTTCTGCTCCAGCATCTAGAGCTAATAAAGTTAATTCATCTTCATCATGCCCCTCTTTAGATACCACAAAAATCCCTTTCGAAGTAAACATCCATGCTACACAACCAGATTCACCCATATTACCGCCTTGCTTAGTGAATGCATGGCGTACATCTGCCGCCGCACGGTTTTTATTATCTGTCATAGCTTCTACACGAACAGCCACACCGCCTGGTCCATATCCTTCATACGTAATTTCAACATAATTACTTGTATCAGAAGCACCAGCCCCTTTTTGGATTGCTCGTTGAATATTATCTTTCGTAATATTATTTTCACGAGCTTTTTGTAAAGCTAATTTCAATCGCATATTGCCAGTAGGGTCACTGCCTCCCATACGAACAGCTACTGTAATTTCACGGCTAATCTTAGTTGTCACTTTTGCTTTCAATGCATCCGTTTTTCCTTTTTTATGTTTAATATTAGCCCATTTTGAATGTCCAGACATATTATACCTCCTAGTGTTTTTTCCACCAAAGTTCACCGCGTAAACGGTCTAAAACAATTGAAACAGCACTGCGTACAGACAAATGGTTATAGGCACCATGTCCATAAATTGGCTCTAAAATATAATCAAATTTTTTCATAGTTTCTTGCGTCATACCATAACCAGTACCAAATAATACTAACACAGGACGTGTTCCTGTTTCAAGTTTTTTACGCAGTGAAGCATAGGTTATTGTATTTTCATAGGTTCTGGCATCTGTTGTTACCACGATTGGCATTTCATTTTCTTTTTCTTTAATCCGCTCCAACGCCATTCGAATCGAATTAACTACCTCTACTCCAGAAAAAGCTTCTTTTCGATCTGGATTATATACACTACCAAAACCAGTTTTCCAATGTTCCATTATTGATGTCACCATATCACGTTGTGCTGGTATGGTGTGAATCACAAAATAATTAGATACATCATAAGTAATAGCTGCTCTTGCAATATCATGAATATCATAATTAGTAATTGCCGTAGTAATGATTTCACCATGCTTATTCATAATAGGGTAATGTACTAAACCAATGTATAAATTAGCCATTCATATCCTCCTGAATATATCGTATACCATAATAATTTTGAGAAATACAGAAAAGTTTCACGCCTATATGCCACCTCTACCGTATAAGAACAATTACCTCTATACATAGAATCGATGGATATATCACAACTATACAGTAGAATCAACTATTTCTTTTCCCGTAATCGTTTAACTATCTTATATTCCTCGTTAGATAATTCCCGTTCTAATAAATCAGGTCGTAATTGTATGGTTCGCTTAATCGCTTCTTCTAAGCGCCATGTAGCAATATTGGCATGATGTCCACTGCGCAATACGTCTGGGACGGTCCAGCCTCTGTATTCAGGTGGCTTTGTATATTGTGGGCATTCTAATATAGGTTTATAAAAAGAATCTTCCGCACTTCCCGTTGGTGCTCCTAGCACACCAGGAATCATACGAGCCACTGCATCAGCTACAACCATCGCGGGCAATTCGCCTCCAGTAACAACAAAATCACCAATAGAAATCGTTTCATCCACTAAATGCTCTTCTACTCGATAATCGATTCCTTCATAATGACCACACACTAATACAAGTTGATCATATGTAGCCAACTCTTTCGCTTTATTTTGCGTAAATCTTTCTCCCGCAGGACCTAAAAAAACAATTCTTCGATGAGTCGCCTTATGCGTAATAACATGTTCCACTGCTTCAAAAATAGGTGGGGCCATCATAAGCATCCCCGATCCTCCACCATAAGGTGTATCATCAACTTGTTGGTGCTTATTATGAGAAAAGTTACGAGGGTTTGTAACAGCCATATCTAATAATCCAGAGGAAATCGCTCTTTTTATAATCGAATGAGAAAAAAAAGCATCAAAAAACTCTGGAAATAAAGAAATAAAGTCGATTCTCATAGATTGTACCTTTCCATACTACATAGGTTTATAATAGTAAGCGTATGTCTTGCATAGTATAAAACATATTCCATTTTCTTGCGTAGAAACAATACTATCTCATATACATGAATAACACTCTCCTCTAAGCAGTACACTGATATGGAATATCTTTTATAATATACGAAAACCGCCTAAGAATTAAATCCACTCAGGCGGGTCAACAATCATAGTTCTATTATTCATATCAATATCTATAATGACACCATCAATAGCAGCAAGTAATAAATCTGGCTCACCTGGTTTTGTGACAACATAAACATCATTGGCACCAGGTTGCAACACATCTGACAACGTGCCAAGTAAGACACCTTCTTTGTTATATACAGATAAACCAATCATATCAAATATATAATAGCGTCCTTCTTCTAATGGCACCAATTGCTCTCTAGTAATTTGAATATCCTTCTTGCTAATTAGCTCTGCAGCATTTCTATCAACAATCTCATCAAGTGTAATTAATACAAATTGCTTATGAAAACGAGCCGATGAAAGATGATAAAGTTTACCATCAATATAACAGTCATCCATCGTTAGAAACCGATCAGGAAAATCGGTTTGCGGTATAACTTTAAGTTCGCCCCGCACACCGTGCGGGGCAACAATTACACCTATAGTAATTAAATCATGCTGCATTATTAAGAACGGAATGCAATAATTTTGCCATCTTCTAGCAAAATTTCTGATTTCATACAATCATCTAAATTATCGCCGACTTTAACAGTAATAGTCTGTTCGATAGTTCCTTGTGCGATTTCAGAACCGATTTCAAGCTGCTCTGCTTCTTCCAATTTAGCTGTTACTTCTACCTTGAATTGTAAGCGTTTTTGTTTTTCATCTTCAATCTGTTGACGTAATTCAATTAAACCTTGTGCATCAATTTTAGCTTGTTCTGTTAACATTCGTTTTGCTTGCACTTCGATTTGTTCTAATTCTTGTTCAACCATAGTAAGACGAGTTTTCAAATCAGATAAAATATTGTTTTTCAAAGTTTCTGTAACTTTTGCTTTCACTGTCACAGGAACACGTAATGTCATTTCTTCCATCTATTCATCCTCTTAGACAATATCAACGGATATCTTTTTATTCTCTTTAATAGCCGCCGCTTTAATAACAACACGAATTGCTTTAGCAATCCTGCCTTGTTTTCCGATTACTTTTCCCATGTCTTCTGGTGCTACATGAAGTTTATATACTTCAACGGCACCTTCTTGAACCATGGTAACAGAAACGGCATCAGGCTGTTTAACTAATGACTTAGCAATTAATATAATTAATTCTTTCATCATAGATATGCCTTTCTATTAATTACTTTTTAGCGTCAGCAAATTTTTGCATAATGCCTTGTTTTTTGAACAAAGAGCGAACTGTATCAGTAGGTTGTGCACCTTTCCCCAACCAAGATAATGCTTTTTCTTCATCAACGTTTATGATAGCAGGATCTTTCGTTGCATCATATTGACCGATTGTATCAACAGGACGACCTTCACGTGGAGCGCGAGCATCTGCTACTACGATACGATAAAAAGGAGCTTTTTTAGCACCTAAACGAGTTAAACGAATTTTTAACATGTATTTCACCTCCTTAACAATATAGCTTGACCATATCTAAATTATACGGTCAAGATTTATCCCATAAACGGAAACTTAGGTAATTTAGGCATTTTGCCTCCTTTGCCTCCGCGGAATGCTTGCATTTGTTTCATCATTTTACGCGCTTCATCAAATTGCTTGATGAGACGATTTACCGATTGTACATCCGTACCTGAACCCATGGCGATACGTTTACGTCGAGAACCATTTAATATGTTAGGATTCTCGCGTTCTTGTGACGTCATTGATGTTATAATAGCCTCGATATGTCGTATTTCTTTACTATCCATATCAATATTTTTCAATTGTTCTTTAAACTGGCCCATACCTGGTAACATACCAATAATATTTTGTAAAGGCCCTAATTTACGCACTTGATTCATTTGCTTTAGAAAATCATCCAAGGTGAAATTATTTTTAGCCATTTTTTTAGCCATTTCTCGAGCTTCTTCTTCATCAATAGCACCTTGTACATTTTCAATCAAGGTTTTAAAATCACCTAAATCCAAAATGCGTGATGCCATACGATCAGGATAAAACACATCGAGCCCATCCATTTTTTCACTGACCCCAGTGAATTTAATTGGCAAACCAGTAACAGCTTTTATAGAAAGAGCTGCCCCACCACGAGCATCGCCATCTAGTTTCGTTAAAATAACGCCATCAATACCGAGCTTTTCATTAAATGTTTGCGCCGTAGTAACCGCATCTTGCCCAATCATAGAATCCACTACTAATAAAATTTCATGTGGTTTAACCGCCTGTTTTATATTGACTAATTCATTCATTAACGCTTCATCAATAGCTAAACGACCGGCCGTATCGATAATAACAACGTCTTTTAACATAGAGGTACTAGCCATAATAGCTTCACGAGCAATATCAACAGGGTTAGCTTGATCTTCTTTAGCAAATACAGGTACATCTATTTGTTTGCCTAATACTTGTAACTGTTTTATAGCCGCTGGTCTATACACGTCAGCCGCTACCATCATAGGATGTTTGCCTTGCTTGCGTAAATATACCGCTAGTTTACCTGCTGTGGTTGTCTTACCAGCACCTTGTAGGCCTACTAGCATAATAATAGTAGGCGGCTTCGAAGCAATCATAATGCGACTTTGCGTGCCACCCAATAAGTCAGTTAATTCATCATTAACAATCTTAATAACCGTCTGCGTTGGATTCATCGATCCAAACACATTTTCACCTAAAGCCTTTTCTTTAACATTATTGATAAAATCTTTAGCTACTTTAAAGTTTACATCTGCTTCTAGTAGCGCTGTACGAACTTGTCGCAAAGCTAGATTGACATCATCCTCTGTAATTTTACCTTTACCTTTTAAAGAAGCAAAGGCTTCTTGAAGTCTATCTGACAAACTATCAAAAGCCATTCTACCCCTCCATTTGCATCAATAATTTCTGCACATTTGATACAGAGATAATTTCCTTTGATAGTTCACTTTTCATGGCCGCTACAAGTGCTTTACGTCTTTCATATTGAGCTATCAAATGTAATTTTTCTTCATAACCAGTTAATAGTTGCATTGCTTTTTTTAAATTGTCATATACCGCTTGACGAGATACTCCTAACTCTTCAGCAATTTCGCCCAACGACATATCATCTTCATGATGTAACTGCAAACAATGCTTTTGTTTATCTGTTAGCAACATCCCATAGAAGTCAAGTAGTAGACTCACTAACACTCTTTCTTCCATATGTTGTCACCTTATTAAACTTATGTAAAGTAAATTTACTTTACGACTTATTTTAGCAATACCATAAATGGTTGTCAAGTATTTTTACTTGTCTTTCATTTTCTTTTACAAGTCATCTACACAGCTAACTGTATCATTTCACAATTAATTATTTTGTTAACGCCATGCGATCACTAATAGCGCCTTCACTAGCCACTTCAAATCGTTCCAACAAATCTTTCACTGTTAAACGTGCCTTGTCGTCTCCTTTGACATCAAAGATAATCTTACCACTATCCATCATAATAAGACGATTACCAAAACGTAATGCATCACGCATATTATGTGTGATCATAAGTGTTGTTAATTGATTATCGGTAACTAGTTTTTCTGTCAATTGCAATACATTTTCTGCTGTTTTAGGATCAAGTGCCGCTGTATGTTCATCCAATAATAACAATTCTGGTTTCAGCATAGTTGCCATTAACAGTGTAATCGATTGTCTTTGACCTCCACTTAATAAGCCCATCCGTGCTGATAAACGGTCTTCCAAGCCAAGCCCGAGTAATGATAGCCGTTCTTTGAAAAACTCTCTTTCTTCTGGCACAAATGCCCATTTTAACCCCATTCGCTTACCACGACGCATAGCAAGTAATAAGTTTTCTTCAATTTGCATACTCCCCGCTGTTCCTAGCATAGGATCTTGAAAAACACGACCAATAAAAGCAGCTCGCTTATACTCTGGCATATTGGTCACATCGCATTCACCAATAGTAATAGATCCATCGTCTATAGGGAATACGCCAGCAATCGAGTTTAATAAGGTACTTTTCCCAGCACCATTGCCACCTATGATAGTGGCAAAATCACCAGGTTCTAATGTTAAATTAATGCCTTGTAAGGCTGTTTTCTCATTAATAGTGCCTTTAAAAAATGTTTTAACTAAATTATTAATAACTAACATAGGGCACCCTCCTAACGATTTAACCATTTTACTTTTAATGTAGGTAATGACAATGCAATCGCTACTAAAATTGCGGTAAATAATTTTAAATCATTTGGTGGCATTCCTAAATACAATACAACAGCGATAACAATTCGGTATACAACAGATCCAAGAATAACAGCTACTAAGTTACGTACAAATGACTTCACACCAAATAATACTTCTCCAATAATAACGGAGGCTAACCCAATAACAATAGTACCGACTCCCATACCAACATCAGCAAATCCATTGCCTTGCGCAATTAAAGCTCCTGAAATAGCTACAAATCCATTAGAAATTAATAAACCTAACACAATCATAGCATCTGTATTGACTCCTTGTGCACGAATCATTTGTGGATTAACACCTGTAGCACGTAGGGCTGCACCAATTTCGGTGCCAAAGAACCACATAAGTAGCAAACAACATAAAACAGCAATAATAAGTCCTACTACCGCTAATGCCCAAGTGTTCGATAGCCCTATTTGCATAAAAAAACTATAAATTGTATCAATACGCAATAGAGATACATTCGCTTTACCCATAATATGTAAATTAATTGAATATAAAGCAATCATTGTTAAAATCCCTGCCAATAGTGCTGGAATTTTTAATTTTGTATGGATTAATCCAGTGATTGCCCCTGCTATCATGCCACCTATAGCGGCTACAATAATAGATACCAATGGATGATATCCATTGACTAACATAATCGCCGAAATAGCAGCTCCCATAGGGAAACTGCCCTCAACAGTTAAATCGGCTACATCTAATACACGGAATGTAATAAATACACCAATCGCCAACATAGACCACAATAAGCCTTGTGCCAATGTACCAATTACTAAATCTATCATAGTTCCTCCTTCTCTATAACAAAATGCGTATTGTAAATACATGATTATCTACAATACGCATTATTACTTATTTACTTACATACTATTCCTAATTATAACTATATAAATGCTATTTGTTAGCTTCATTTCGTAATTCTTCAGGAATAGTAAGTCCTAATGCAGCAGCAGCTTTTTCATTAATTTTTAATCGTAAATCATTTTGTATTTCGATTTTCATGTCTGCTGGTTTAGCTTCGCCTGCTAAAATCTTAGCAGCCATTTCTCCTGCTTGGAATCCTAACTGATAGTAATCTACAGAATATGTAGCAATCGCGCCAGATTTTAACAAGTTTTCTTCTGCTGGGAATACAGGTATCTTAGCTGCATCCGTAATACCAATTAAATTAGATATAGCAGATACTACAATATTGTCAGTCGGCACATAAATAGCCTGCACTCCTTGTGTTACTAAGTTTTGTGTTGATTGCTGTATATCATTAACATTCGATACAGTAGCTTCTTCTACAGTGATTCCCTTCGTAGCTGCATAGGCTTTCATTTTTTCAACTTGAACTTGTGAATTAACTTCACTAGACGTATAAACAACACCTATCTTTTTTAGATTTGGAATAAATTTCATCATCAAATCAATTTGTTTCTCTACAGGACTTAAATCGCTAGTACCAGTTACATTCGTACCTGGTTTATCATTAGACTTAACTAATTTAGCTAATTCATAATCAGTAATTGCAGTCCCCACAATAGGGATATCCTTGCTAGCATTCGCCATAGATTGTGCTGCTGGCGTAGCAATCGCTAAGACTAAATCTTTTCTGTCTGATACAAATCGTTGTGAAATACTATTTAAATTAGATTGATCGGCTTGCGCATTTTGTTGATCAATCTCTACATTATCCTTATAGCCCTTCGATGCTAATCCATCAATAAAGCCTTTATTCGCTGCATCCAATGCGGGATGTTCTACTAACTGAATGATTCCTACTTTGTAGTGATCTTTTTTGCCTTGATCATTACCACATCCTGCCATCACTCCAATTGTAAGTATGGCACCTACTGCTAAGGCTAATCCTTGCTTCCATTTCATAATAAAATCCTCCTCTACCTACTATTCTACAATTAACTTCTCCCAAGGAGATACTAATACAACGATTATAGACGTTTTTCCATAAAAGTTCAATAGATTTTACCAAAATACATACCCTATTCTTTTTTATAGTAATTAGTAATATGTCAAAGCTATCCTATTTAATATAGCCATGTTGCACTAATGTTTCATGCCACACGTCTTCTTTAAATCCTACCAACACTACATCATCAACTACTAAAATAGGACGTTTAACAAGCATACCATTCGATGCTAGTAATGCGATCTGCTCATCTTCTGTCATAGTAGTTAATTTATCTTTTATATTTTCATTGCGATATACTTGTCCTGACGTATTAAAAAACTTCTTAAGTGCAAGTCCACTATGACGATACCACTTTGTTAATTCAGTAATGTTAGGATTATCTAGTTTAATATCTCTCGCAACAAAATCAACGCCTTGGTCTAGTAAATATTTTTTAGCCCGTTTACAGGTCGTACATGTAGGATACTCTACTAATAACATGACTATCTCCTTATCATTTTTCAATCGTTGCTAACATGTCTTCTGTCAACTCATTAGCCGCCAAAATATATTCTCGTAACTTACCTCGTTGTAAAGCTATTTTCATAACAGGCACTTTAAAAGGATCTAATATAACAGCAAATAAAATATCTCCAGTGACAAAATAGCCGACTACTGCTTCCCCTTCTTGTTCATCCAAAGTTTCTCGTACTACTTTAACGCAATATGGCTGCATAATACGTGCCGCTTCAGTAGCTACTAATTCGCGATCAGCTATATATTCCTCTGCCTTTGCTTCTGGAATATCAAAAATATCAACTTTTACTGTTTTTATATTAGATTTCTCACCTAAAAAAGACATTAATTAGTCAACCCCTCCGCTGCCGCTGTCAAAAATGCAATATAACATTTTTTTGCTTCATAAATATCTGCCTTACTTGTAATTTCCCATGGTGCATGCATACTAAGAACAGCCACACCACAATCAATCACATTCATGCCGTATAGAGCCATAATATAAGCGATAGTACCGCCGCCACCTAAATCAACACGACCCAATTCAGCAGTCTGAAAGGCCACTTGATTATCATCCATAATGCGACGAATAAACCCCATATATTCAGCGTTAGCGTCATTGGATCCGGATTTACCACGAGATCCTGTGAATTTATTAAAGACTACCCCTTTACCCAAGAAAGAGGCATTTTTCTTTTCGAATGCCGATGCATATAAAGGATCATAACCAGCACTTACATCAGAAGAAAGCATGCGAGAATTTTCCAACGTGCGACGGATTGCTAAGGTACCTGTTTCGCCCATTAATTCTAACACTTCTGCAGCCGCATTTTCGAAAAATTTTGATTGCATACCTGTAGCACCTACAGAACCAATTTCCTCTTTGTCAACTAGTAAACAGCACGTCGTACGTTTCACTTGATCCACTTCAAGCATTGCTACCAACGACGTGAATGCACACACGCGGTCATCTTGTCCATAACCAATCACCATACTCCGATCAAAGCCTAACTCTCGAGCTTTGCCAGCAGGAACAATTTCTAATTCAGCAGATAATAAGTCTTCTTCTTCAAATCCATATTCCTTACTAAATATGACATTTAAAAATTTAGTAACACCCTCTTTTAATTCACCTTTTACTGGCTGACTACCAATTAATACATCGAGAGCTTCCCCTTCAATCACTTTAGAAGCCTTCTTTTCCATCTGCTCCTGCCCCAAGTGTGGTAACAAATCGGTAATGCAAAATACTGGATCACTATCCTTTTCACCAATTGTTATATGAATCGTAGTGCCATCCTTTTTTACGATTACTCCATGCAAAGCAAGTGGCATAGTTACCCACTGATATTTTTTTATTCCCCCATAGTAATGGGTGTCAAAAAATGCTAAATTGCTATCTTCATAGAGAGGATTTTGCTTAATATCAATACGCGGTGAATCAATATGAGCGCCTAATAAATTCATTCCTTTTTGAATATCATCTGTACCAATATTAAATAAAGCAATCGATTTTCCCATATGAACTTTATATACTTTATCACCTGGCTGTAAACTTTTGCCCGATTGTATGTAAGAATCTAAATCGCTATACCCAGCTTGCTTGGCTTGTTGTACAGCTTGGACAACACATTCTCGTTCTGTCTTACCATCATTTAAAAACTGTATATACTCTTGGCATAACAATTCCAACGCTTCTATATCTTTTTGTTCATACTCATGCCATGCAATTTTTCGTTCCATATAACTACTCCTTTTCTAACGATTTGCCATGCGTTTATGATAACGCTCTCTAGCTCGTTCTTCCTTTTCTTTATTAATCATACCACGTTGTGTATAAAATTGCTCAACATCTTTGTTACTAGCCCCGATAGACTTAGTAACATAAACACGTCTTTTACCTCTTCTGCTTATATATTTTCCTATTTTCCATTGTACTGAAAATGTTCCATGTGTATCACAATGAGCGATAGACATATATTTACCATGGCCTACTTTTTCTGGGCGAAGACATCTCATCTTAGCTTGACAATTAGGACAGTAAACGGTTCTAATCTTATTATCCGCCATGACCTTATCCGTCACAGAAAAATTCTCATACAAAAAGAAAGCCTTCACATCAATCCCTAATAGAGGATTTCTACTTCCTATATTGCTAGATGAGTATCTTTTAATACCTTCGAGCAAATTAATTTTTTGACAAATTTTAGCCGTAAAAATAGCATCATGTAAGGCATCATGAGCCTCTAATTGACCCGATTCTATATCCAATGAATCCATTGCTTTTTGTAATCCTACTTGTTGATATGTTCCTAAAACATGATAGGAATAAATTAATTGAGCATCATACCATACTGGTAGTTGAGGCGTAGAAAGACGATGTAACTGCATGTTATCACGGAGCATAGTAAAATCATCATGGCCCCAACTTAACAATACCGAATGAGCCCCACACCAATGAATAAACATAGTATAGGCCGTTTTAAACGAGACTCCTTTAGCTAAATCACTGGAAGAAATTCTTGTCAATGCCTCTACATGCGTATTCATCGTTTTTAAATACTTAGGTTTTACAAAAACTTTAAACCGGTCAATAATATGAAGTCTCCCATCTAATTTTATCGCACCAATTTCTATGATTTCTCCTGCTAAAGGAAATCCTGTATACTTTAAAAAAGAAATATCATTATGAAATGGCTGATTCCATTCTAAATCAAATACAATATATTCCATTATGCACCTGTACTAACAATGCTTTCTACCGCATGGATAACATCATCAGTTTTAATAACGCTTAGCCCTTTATAAGTGCCTTCACGAATAACTTGCTTCATATTTTTATGAATATCATAAGAATCCATAGATTCTAGCACAATAGCTTTGGACTTGTAAGGGCCGTAAAAGAAAGGATTAGATGGGCCATATAGAGCTACAATAGGTATACCTTGACTAACTGCCACATGCATAGGACCAGAATCATTTGTTACTAGTACTTGACATCGTCTCATTGCCGCCGCCAATTCACCAATAGAAAATTTACCAGTACCTATAATAGGAGAAGATTTCATTAATTGTTGTACATCACAGACCATATCTACATCCATCGGTCCACCGAAAAAAATAGTTTTATACCCTCTATTAGCAAAATAATCTGCTACTAACGCAAATCTCTCTTTAGGCCATCGTTTTTCGATAACAGCACTCCCAATATTAAAACCAATCACCTTATCACTATCTACCACGCCTGACTGGCGATAAAAATCATCTGCTATTTTATCCCACTCTGGACAAGTTTCGATATGCAAGCCATGATTTTCAATATTACTAACACCTAGCTCTTCTAGCACATGTAAATACATATCTGCTGCATGCCTAGTACGTCTATCAAGTCGAATATATTGACTCATAAAGGGGCGAAAGAGAAAATGACTCATCCCCGTCGTAAAATGGCCTCCAATTTTCCAAGCCAAATATGACGTTCGTTCATTAGGGTGCAAATTAATAACTATATCAGGAACTTTATCTTGCCTAATTTGCCTAGCAATCTCATTTAATCCTCTAATACTATTATGTTTTCCTTTTTTATCTACTACTACTAATCGATCAATATAGGGACTGTAACGCATAACATCCGCTAATTTTTCATCAATTACATACGTTATATGACTATTTGGTGCAACTCGTCTTAACACCTCTACAAAAGGAGATGTTAATATGACATCTCCCAAATGCATAAGAAATGTAACCACTATATGCTTATGATTTAATTCTATCATATGACATCTCCTTATTAATATCTATTTAAAGTTATGTAAAGTAAGCACTTATATAATCTGTTAACTATATCTACTACTTAGCAACTATACTCTCCCCTATTAATACGCTCTATAAGATATGTTTATACATATTCCATACATCATCTATCGTAATTTGTTTCATACATTCTGTATCATTAACTAATGGTTTTTTGGGGGTTGCTACTGATGTAGGAGATACAATTACATGAATATGATTACCTCCATATGGTCCTGTGCGTTCTGGAGAAGTAGTACCAAATAATGCAATCAATGGTTTTTTTAAAGCATTGGCAATATGCAATGGTCCTGTATCTGCACTAATATATAAATCACAGATACGAATTAGTTCAATTAATTCAGGCATTGTAGTTTGTCCAATCAAATTAATTAAATTGCTATGACACACTGCTTTTTCTATAATCGCTCCTTTAGGAATATCATCAGCTGCTCCAATCAATACTACTTTACGATTATCTAGACATAGGCGTTTACATAGTGCAGAGAATGAATCAACAGGCCACTCTTTGACGGTCCATCTAGCACCAGGAGCAACTACAATATATGAATCATGTTGACTACTACGAACAGAAAGCAGCTCATATACATGTTGAGCTGCTGCTTCATAATACGGTAATGGAAACTCGATATCATCAACTACACCACCCAATACGCGTACCGTATCTAAATAACGTTCAATAACATGATCATATTTATGTGGCCCTATCAATGGTGTATTGATGAAACGACTTCCTTCACGTAATTCCCAATAACCATATTTCTCCTTAGCACCCGAACACCAAGACACAATGGCGCTTTTAGCTAAGCATTGCAAGTCTAGTGTCATATCAAAGTGGCGAGCATGCAGATCGTTCCACAACGTTTTGATATACGAAATAGATGTTAATTTATGTTTATCAATAAAAATAACATCATCCAACCATGGTTTACCTGGCAATATATCAGCAAATTGTTTGTGAATAGCCCATGTTATGTTAGCTTGAGGGCAATTATGTCGCAATGCAGCTAATGTAGGTAATGCATGAACCACATCACCTAAAGAACTCATTTTTATGATTAGTATATTTTTATATTCCTTCATTAACTCGTTGCTCCCATACTTGTTTCATAAATAGATCGAGACGACCTCCAGAAAATAGGTACCCATCAATACCTGCATTATGAGCAGCTTCTACATCTCGAGTACTATCCCCTATTAAAAAACTAGATGCCATGTCTATATCATACTTTCTCATGGCTTGAAATAGCATGCCAGGTTTTGGCTTTCGACAATCACAGTCCTTCGTATACATAGGAATAATTCCATCTTTATGATGAGGACAATAAAAAATATCTAAAATAGGCACTCCATAACCACGTAATTCTTCTACCATATAGGCGTGTAAACGATTCATATCATCTACTGTATAGTACCCTCTTGCGATACCGCTTTGATTAGTGACAATAATAATTTCATAATTTCTGTGATAGGCTTCAATCAGTGCATCAATAGCCCCATCAATCCATTCAAATTCTTCAATTTTATATAAATAGGATACATCGCGATTGAGTACACCATCACGATCTAAAAATAAAATTTTCTTCTTCATGATTGTCTACTCCTTTTCTAGAATGTATTCTATATAGTACTATCTACCAATTCTTTATAAGAAATTATATATACATAGCCCTAATTAAATTTTCTTCTCCATAAAAGTATGCTCCTAGAATTCCTTTCTATACATTTATGATACTTCCACAGAAAAAATACTATTTTATCGCAAGTAGCCTTCATTATTATCTAATAACTCACAGTATTCATGAACTGCATCCGTCAACTTAGTAAAACCTTTATCATAACCTACTGCCATAAGTTTGGTTGTATCTGCCTCTGTATAACTTTGATATTTTCCTTTTAATACCTCTGGAAATGGAATATATCGTATCTGTCCACTACCATGATAATCAATGACAGCTTGCATAAATTCATTAAATGTATGTGCCTGACCTGTGCCACAATTAAAAATACCACTAATTTCAGGATGCTCCCAAAAAAATAAATTCACATTTACCACATCTTTTACGTAAATAAAATCACGTTTTTGTTCCCCGTCTGCATAGCCGTCAGTGCCTTTAAATAAAGTAATCTCACCGGTTTCACATAATTTATAAAACATTTGGCGAACTAAAGAAGCCATATTATCTTTATGTGATTCATTAGGCCCATACACATTAAAATAACGTAATCCCACTACTTGCGATTCTAGGCATCCTTCAAATTTTCGTAAATACCGATCAAAAAATAATTTAGAGTATGCATATGGATTTAAAGCTTCTTCACAACTAGGATTCTCAGTAAAGCCATTCTTCCCACTCCCATAGGTAGATGCAGATGAAGCATAAATCATTGGTACACGACGTTCTTGACAATAATGAAATAAATTTTTTGTGCCTTCAAAATTATTTTTCATCATATATTTTCCGTCATATTCCATTGTATCTGCACAAGCACCATCATGAAATACAACTTCTATCGATCCACAGTCAAACGTATTTAACGCCACCGCTTCATCAAAATCTTCACAATCAATATAATCATAAAAGTCAAGATTTTGTAAATTGCGAACTTTTCGTCCATCGGTCAAATCATCTACAACGAGTATATCATTACGACCTCTATTATTTAGTTCTTTCACAATATTACTGCCAATAAAGCCAGCTCCACCTGTTACGATAATCATAATTTATTCTCCTTCGCCAATGTAGCTATACGATTTATAATACTCGATGTAGAATATCCTTTCTTAAATGATAAGATTCTAACATCTTCTACAAATTCACGACCAATAACATCTTCCACTTCATAGTCGCCACCTTTAACGAGAATATTTGGTCGCAACTCAGCGAGTAACTCAGCTGGCGTATCTTCATTAAATATAACAACCCCATCAATGCAACCTAATGCTTGTAATACAGCTGCTCGATCATTTTCACTAACAATTGGCCTTGTTTCTCCTTTTAAACGTCGTACCGACTGATCGCTATTTAGGCCTATAATTAAATGATCTCCTAATGTAGCTGCTTCCTGTAAATAAGAAATATGACCCTTATGAAGAATATCGAAGCAACCATTGGTAAATACAACAGTGTCACCTTGTGCTTGCCAATGATCAATTAATTCTTTCATAGTCTCCCAAGAATATACAGATGTATGTAAAAGTTTATCTTTTTGTAAATCGTGCCATAATTCTTGTAATTCTTTACGATGAATTGGATAAGTACCAACTTTAGAAACTACAATACCTGCCGCGCCATTCGCAACATGTAAAGCGAGACGTAACGATAAATTGCCTGCCAGTGCTGTAATCATCATAGCCACTACTGTATCACCTGCACCGCTCACATCAAATACTTCTTGTTGTGTAGCCGGGTTATGCCATACCTTTCCTTCTTGACTGACAACAGTAATCCCCTCCGCAGAGCGAGTAACAATCATATAGGAAATATCTAAATTACCTAGAATCGATGTTGCTCCTTTTACAATCATCGTGTTCGTGTTTTCCAACTCATAGCCTACAACTTCACTTAATTCTTTTACATTCGGTGTAATACAAGTGGCACCTTCATACTTAGACCAATCAGAACCTTTAGGGTCAACAATAGTAATAATAGAGTGCTCCTTAGCAAGTGCCCATATTCTGTTTAACAGACTAGGTGTGCAAACACCTTTGCCGTAGTCTGATACAACAATTCCATCAATGCCTTGACGACATAATGCACTTAGCCATTGAATTAACTGTTCTTCTTCTTCTAAAGATGATGTTTGTACAGTCTCAAAATCAAGGCGCATCATTTGTTGTCGATTACCTAATACTCTCATTTTAGTAGTAGTACTATGAGATTTGCTATATAAAATACCATTTCCATCAATATTTTCATGGGCTAATAATTGTTGTAACATACTCCCATGATCGTCATCTCCTGCAATGCCCCCTAAGTACACATAACAGTCTAAATTTGCTAAGTTCGAAGCGACATTCGCAGCTCCACCTAACACTTCTTTAATCTGCGACACCTTATTAATAGGTACAGGTGCTTCTGGTGAAATGCGATTAACATTGCCATATATATAACGATCAAGCATAATATCACCAATAACAGCAATTTTTAAATTTGGTAATGTGTGATTTAAAAATTCATTAATTGTTGTGTTAATCATAATCTTCTTCCACCAACTCACATATAATATGCCCTGCTAAGATATGCATTTCTTGAATGCGTGCGGTTATACGGCTAGGCACAGTCAATGTTAAGTCACATATGGATTTTAATTTTCCACCATCTTCACCAGTGAGCCCAATCGTATGCATGCCTATATCACGAGCTTTTTTCATCGCGCGCAACACATTTTCACTATTTCCTGAAGTAGAAATACCAATCAATACATCTCCAGCACGCCCTAATCCTTCTACCTGTCGTTCAAAAACAGTATCATAACTATAGTCATTAGCTATAGATGTTAAAATAGAAGTATCTGTAGTCAACGCGACTGCTGCTAATGAGCGACGTTCTTTGACAAAACGCCCTATCAATTCAGCTGCTAAATGCTGTGCATCTGCAGCTGACCCGCCATTACCGCATAGCAGGATTTTATAGCCATCGGCCACTGCTTGTTTGCATCGCTCACCAATTTCACTAATAATAGATAAATAGTCATCTTCTATAAATTTACCAAACACATCTAAATGTTCAATGCATCTTTGTTTCACAATAGGATTAGTATCCATATGTCTCCTTTCTATATGATATGAGCATATTCTTGTTCATACTAAGATTATGTAATTCTACGATGTAACTATATGTATTATACGAATCAAAAACATATATCTTGTAATCTCATAATAATGATTAGCGATCACTATTTTTTAAATGTTTTAATTCTTCCATAAAACTATCGATATTATCAAATTTACGATATACAGAGGCAAATCGTACATACGCAATTTGATCAATTTCCTTTAATTGATTCAACACTAGTTCACCAATATGGTCCGTTGTAACCTCATCTTCTGATTCATTACGTATCTGATATTCTACATCATTAACAACTTGTTCCATCCTTGCCATAGGCACAGTTCGTTTATCACAAGAACGTAATAAACCATTGAGTAATTTACCACGATCAAATAACTCACGATGGCCACTTCGTTTTAATACCATCAAAGGTACTTCTTCAATAATTTCATATGTCGTAAATCGACGACCACACGCCATACATTCTCTACGTCGGCGAATGCTATTGCTATCATCCGTAGCACGTGAGTCTGTAACCTTAGTTTCTGTATGTTGGCAAAACGGACATCTCATAATGTTACTCCTATCTAATTTATATATACTATACAACATATTGTACTAAATAACGTTCAATATGTCATCTATCTTCCTTTCTTGAATAGATGACAATATGTATTCATGAACTCATATCGATTTTAACCTATCTATAGCAGAATCTTGTTCGCGCATCATAAAAAATCTCCTAAATAAGTATTATGAGTGAATTGTATTCACAAACTTACTTATTTAGGAGATTATATACCTACTATTTTTTATTTACACTATCTTGAATCTTAATCAAGCAATCGCCACTTTCAATACGACTACCTTCGCGAACAAAAATAGTTTCCACTATACCATCAATAGGAGATGTGATCGTAGTTTCCATTTTCATTGCTTCTGTAACAATAAGTGGTTCACCCTTCGCAACCGCCTGCCCGACTACAGCAATAATTTTAACAACTGATCCTGATAATGTAGCCCCTACTTCACCTGGTACAGTGTCATCAACTTTACGACGAGCCAATGCATTCGTTTTAACATGTTTATCATGAACCTTAATCGACCGTGGTTGTCCATTAAATTCAAATACTACAACGCGGTCACCATCTTCATTCGGTTCACTAATTAACAATAATTTAATAATTAAAGTTTTGCCTTTTTCAATCGTAACAGGTATAGTTTCACCTATATTCATACCAAAGAAGAAAGTTGGCGTATCAAGCACTGATACATCGCCAAATTGCTTTCTAAATTTAGACCAGTCTTCATATACTTTTGGATATAAGCAATAGGCACTAATATCTTCATCAGTTGTATTATATCCTTTTTCCTCTAATTCATGACGTACATGTTCAAAATCAACTGGTTGCAATACTGCACCTGGTCGTTTACTAATTGCTTTTAATCCTTTTAAAATAATTTTCTGAAGTTTTTCTGGAAATCCCTGATATGGTACACCTAAACGGCCTTCAAAGAATTCTACTACTGATTGAGGAAAGTCAAGTGTATCACCTTTATCATAAATGTCTTGCTCTGTTAGGTTATTTTGCACCATGAATAAAGTCATATCGCCTACTACTTTAGAAGATGGTGTAACTTTAACAATATCCCCAAACATCATATTAACTTGGTGATATACTTTTTTAATTTCAGACCACCGATCACCTAATCCTACACTTTTAGCTTGTTGTTGTAAGTTAGAATATTGTCCACCTGGCATTTCATGTTGATATACGCTTGTATTAGGATATGGTGCAGTATGATCAACGCCACGATAGTAAGGACGAATTGATCCAAAATAATCTGACATTTCTTGCATATACTCTGCATTCATACTTGGCTGACGACTATGTCCTGACAAACCATAATACATGGAATTCATGCTTGGTTGACTAGTGCCATTAGCAAAGGCGGAGTAAGCTAAATCAATAACGTCTACACTAGCATCAACCGCTCTGCCATAAGTATAAATAGCATTACCAGAACCTTCATGTGTATGTAAATGAATTGGTAATGATGTAGCATCTTTTAAAGCGGATACTAAATTATAAGCCGCTTGCGGTTTTAATAAGCCTGCCATATCTTTAATCGCAATAATATTAGCGCCCGCTTTTTGTAACTCTTTCGCCATAGTTACATAATATTGTAAATTATATTTAGGACGGGAACCATCTAAAATATCACCTGTATAACATACGGCTACTTCTGCTAATTTACCTTGATTACGAACTTCATCAATAGCTATATGCATATTATCCAAACTATTTAAGCTATCGAACACTCGGAATACATCAACACCATTTTTAGCCGCTAATTGAATAAAGTTACGTACTACATTATCAGGATAACTAGTATACCCAACTGCATTAGCACCACGCAACAGCATTTGTAATAACGTATTAGGTACTTCTTTTCTAAACATGCGCAATCGTTCCCATGGATCTTCATGTAAGAATCGATATGCTACATCAAACGTAGCCCCACCCCAACATTCTAAGGAGAATAAATTAGGTACACCACGTGCCGCCTTACCAGCAACTCGTGCCATATCAATGGTCCGCAAGCGAGTCGCAAATAAAGATTGATGTGCATCACGCCATGTAGTATCAGTAAACATAACTTTATCTTGTGCAGATACCCATTTTGAAAACTCTTCAGGTCCTAATTCATCGAATTTTTGTTTTGTCCCCTCTGCTAAAGAGCATTCTAAGGTAGAAGGTAATTCAATGGAATCAAAATTTGGCTTTGCTTCTGCGCCAGTACCCGTATATCCGTTAACTGTAATATCTGCGATGTAGTGTAACAACTTAGTGCCGCGGTCACGAGTTGCTTTAAACTTAAACAATTCTGGATGTTCATCAATAAAGTTTACATTACAATGTCCACTTACAAAATCAGGATGTTCTAATACATTCATTAAGAAACGAATATTCGTTTTTACTCCACGAATGCGGAATTCTCGCAAGCATCGTAACATTTTCCGAATGGTTTCTTCATGATTTAGCGCGTAAGCTGTTGCCTTCACTAATAAAGAATCATAATACGGTGTTACTACAGACCCAGTAAATGCATTGCCTGCATCTAAGCGAATACCAAAGCCACCACTACTGCGATATACAGACAATTTACCTGTATCTGGCATAAAATGGTTAGTAGGATCTTCTGTAGTAATGCGACACTGAATCGCCGTTCCTTCACAACGAATTTCATCTTGTGGCGGAATACCTACTTCTGGACTATGCAACTCATAGCCTTCCGCAATGCGAATTTGTGTATGTACAATGTCAATACCCGTAATCATTTCTGTTACAGTATGTTCTACTTGAATACGAGGATTAACTTCTATAAAATAAAAACTTCCATCTTGAGTTACTAGAAATTCTACTGTACCAGCACCTACATAATGTACATTATTCATGATTTTTACAGCCGCATCACAAATATTGCGACGAATTTCCTTTGATAATGCAAAAGCAGGCGCCATTTCAACAACTTTTTGATGACGACGTTGTACAGAACAATCGCGTTCATATAAATGAACTACATTACCATGAATATCTCCAATAATTTGTACTTCAATATGTTTTGGTTCTACAATTAACTTCTCTACATATACATCATCATCACCAAATGCACTTTTGGCTTCTGACTTGGCCCGATCATAGGCATCTCGTAAATCTTCCATGCAATCAACGGCACGCATGCCTCGACCACCGCCGCCATTTACAGCCTTAATCATTAATGGGAAACCATGGGTGTTAGCAAATGCTTCTAATTCTTCAAAGTTTTTAAGTGGTCCATCACTACCTGGAATCATTGGAATATTAGCTAACTTTGCTTGTTCACGTGCATTAACTTTATCACCAAACATTTGTAAATGCTCAAGGTTTGGTCCAATGAAAATAAGTCCTTCTTCACGGCACCGTTTAGCAAATTGTGCATTTTCGGATAAAAATCCATAGCCCGGATGAATAGCATCTACGTCATGTTCATGAGCAATGCGAATGATATCTTCAATATCCAAATAAGCATCAACTGGTTTTTTACCTTCTCCTACCAAGTAAGCTTCATCCGCTTCATTACGATGTAATGATAATGTATCTTCTTTAGAGAAAATGGCAACTGTGCGAATCCCCATTTCATTACATGCACGGAATACGCGAATAGCAATTTCTCCCCGATTAGCCACTAAGACCGACTTAATTTTTTTCATTAGAATTCCTCCTCAATTCTTTATCCATATACTACATATTGTAAATATATAGATAAAAGAATTCAACTCTACCATGTATGTATACATGTATACATACATCAATTTATCACTTTTATTGATAAACACCCTTTACATATTTAAGCGTATCTATAGTCTGTAAGTAATATGTATATCTTATATTTTACATCATTTTTCAAATATATAAAACACAAAAAAATATATAAAGTATTTCTATGCCTAGCACTAAAGAAATAATGTAAGGCCATATCAAACATAATCGCTGAAAATAGGCATACTGTAATACATGTTGGTACATGTGTCTATGTGTTAAAATGAGCGCTACGAGGCAAACAAAAATAACACTATATATACCATTGATACCAATATATAGAATCCATTGTCTTAACAACAAAATTATCGTTTCTAGGTAAGAATACATAACTATATAAAAGCATGCATTAATGCCTACCAAAACAGGTATCATAGATAGAACAATCCTCATCGCTACAGGATAATATTGATTTGTTCTGTAATTATCAACTCTAAATGGATGCCCTATTGCTACTAGCTCCATAACTTGCAACAAAGATAATACTAATACTACTATCCAATATAAGGAAAGGAAAAAATGACATACTGTATAGATATCATCAATTGCTTTGTAATATACAATAGCACACATGCAGCCTATAGGAAATAGCCATAATACCATTGAAACAGAAACAAGACCATACAATATCAGTCGCGAAAATTTCCAACTACCCACTGACTCATAGCAAGATTGTTCTTTATCGTTTACACACAACCATGCTAAAAGACGAACACAATTAGGTTGTATCAATCCACTAAGCAAGAAAAAAAGTAATCCTCCTAGAATACCTACGGACATTATCATCAGTTACCACCAATAAATAGTCGCATCAAGGACTCTAAACTATATTGATCTAAAGTACCCATAGTTTCTCTAGCAGAATGCATCGCCCATATAGGCACACCCACATCCATAGTCCTCATGGGTAACATAGTAGAAGAAATCGAGCCCACTGTAGAGCCACCAGGTATATCGGATCGATTGACAAAATATTGATACGGTATATCCTCTATTTCACATAAGGACTTAACAATCCCTATCGCCTTAGCATCATTAGCATAGGATTGACTAGCCGCTACTTTCAATACAATTCCTCTGTTTAATATAGGTTCATTCGTAATATCATTTTTTTCTGGATAATTAGGATGTAATCCATGAGCTACATCAGAAGAAATCATAAACCCTTCAGCCATATCCATATCTAATTCATCTTTAGCAAATCCTAAGGATCTATAAATACGTTCTAATACATTCGGTAGCATCATAGAAGCACCACCTTGTTTCGTACGGCTCCCAACTTCTTCATTATCGAATAAAGCAATCAAACGTATCCCATTCACATCATTTTCACTCGCTTCTAAAATACCCGATAAACAAGCTTTACAAGATGTTAGATTATCTAATCGAGGGGCACTAATAAACTCATCATACAAACCAACTGTAGTGCCATCTTCTGTAGGATATAAGGTCACTTCAAAAGAGAGAATATCATCAGGATTACATTGTGCTTCACCAGCCAAAAAATCTAACCATTGATCATATTCACTATCCTTAGTACTACCTTTCATCATAATGATAGGTAGCATTTCTTTTTGTCGCTGTAACGCAATTCCTTCATTTACATGGCGGTTCATATGAATTGCCAAGCTAGGAATAATCGCAATTGGTCGATTTGAGTCAATCGTAACTCCTCTTACATCAAAAGGATTTTCCCCCTTAAGAATAACCGTGCCTGATGCACCTAGTGGCCTATCTAGCCATGTGTGTAGAATTAATCCGCCATACATTTCCACATTCAATTTACCATATTCACTTACGATTACCAAAGGATTTGGTTTTACTCGAATGGCAGGAAAATCAGTATGAGCTGAAGCAATTCTCAAGTTATGCCTATATTGAGTACCAATATGAAAGGCTATCAAGGTAGTTCCATATACATTAATATAATAGTTTCCTGAAGTAAGATGCCATGATTCGCCTAACCCTAATTCAACGAATCCATTGGATTCTAATATAGAAATACTATGAGATACAGTTTGTTGTGGTGAGGTGCAATGTTTAACATAGCCTAACAATTCTTGTACTGTATCGAATACAACTTTTTCATCTTGTAACGATATAGGGGACTTCATAAAATAAGACCACACCTTTCTTATATAAACAACCACTACATCTACAACATATAGTGCAAATAATCATATGTTCTAATCTAATAATCGAAAAAACCATAGTGAAAATTACTAATCTATGAGGAGATAGAATCGTCATCAAATAATATCCATAATCTCTTTTTTATACTAACTAGAACTAACACAATCATACCATAGGAATAGACTAAGACAAATAGTTTCTAAATTAGCTTGCCTCTCATTTTCCTAAACTATAATTTCTTCTATTAATGTTATATCTATACACATGATACTAAATTACCTATTCCATATAGGGCAACTTTCTATAAAAATACTTTTAGTAAAAATAATATAGTAATGCCCTATTTCATCACCTATACATGATACATAAGTAACTTTGCTAGCTCATTTGCATATTCTGGCTGAAATATCTCTATCATATATAAATTAACCAGTAGTATATAACAACGCTTCTCAGTATATATTACAACGTTTTGCAGTTTCTCACTACACTAAGCAAATTAAGAAAAAACGTATATACTAAATATCTAATATATTCAGTATATACGTTTATTTTTATCTCAGGCCCTATTGTGGCAATTCTACCTGTTCTAAATTAGTTGTTTCAATCGCTTCAATGGCTCCTGCATCACATAATTTTGCAATTTCTGGATCAATTGGCAAACGCCCTAGTAATAACAATCCATATTTTTGAAGAATTTCTTCAATATGGCTATCACCAAAAATCTTATAGTCTTTTCCATTATCTGGGCAATGGAAATAAGAGAAGTTTTCTACTACACCAATAATTGGTACTTGCATCATATCAGCCATTTTTACGGCCTTTTCTACAATCATAGACACTAAATCTTGTGGAGATGTAACAACAATAATACCATCTAATTGTAGTGACTGATACACAGTGATTGCCACATCGCCAGTTCCTGGTGGCATATCAACAAACATGTAATCAATATCTTTCCAAACTACATCTGTATAAAATTGTTTTACCACATTGCCAAGAATCGGTCCGCGCCATAATACTGGATCAGTTTCATTTTCTAATAACAAGTTTACAGACATAATATCTACACCTTGTGCATCCTTAGATCCACGAGATGTAACTGGATGCATGCCAATTTCATCATAGCCTGCTTTTTCTTTTATGCCAAAAACTTTAGGAATACTTGGACCAGTAATATCTGCATCTAAAATCGCTGTTTTAAATCCTTTTCGCGCCATAGTAATTGCCATCAAGCTAGTTACCAAAGATTTACCTACGCCACCTTTACCACTAACGACACCAATTACGTGTTTAACATTACTTAACTCATGCATTTGTGCATGCATATCTTGAGGTTGTTGTTGTTGACCACAACCTGCAGAAGCTGATGGACATCCATCACAGCCACTTCCGCCACAAGCCATATAAGACACCTTCTTTCAACATACTAAAGACAAGTATACAATAGCATACTAACTCTTCTATACTTATATACCATAGAGCTCTACGGCTCTTTTATTTTCTATGACTATAGTATCATGATTATCCAATTTTTTCAATATAGTATCATCAAATACTATGCCTTGCAAAACTGTTTTGTCAATTCGCCAAGAATCGTCATACCTTTAACAATCTCTTCATGAGATGGTACCGTATAACTTAAGCGGAACGAATGACTATCTGTTACACCGTCCGCTGCAAAAGCAGCACCTGGTACAATGCCTACTTTATGATCCATACATGCTTCAAAAAAGGCATCACAATCAACATAATCAGGCATAGTCATCCACATAAACATACCGCCTGTTGGTCGCGTTAATTGAACATGATGGCTTCCTGTCTTATAAAAAGTATCGAGCATTAATTCACATTTCTTTTTATAAATATCCCTCACATGCTGAATTTGTGCATCATAATCAATCGTATCTAACAAGACAGACACAATGCGTTGCGTAATTAATGGCATTTGACCGTCACAATTATTTTTTAGTGACTGCATCGTATTAATTAATTTATCTGGTCCAAATAAAAATCCTACACGCAATCCAGCAGATATCGTTTTAGAATAGGATCCAGCATAAAATACACGATTATCTACATCAAAAGATTTAAAAGTTGGTACATCTTCGCCGGCAAACCGAATTTCTCCATATGGATCATCTTCAAAAATCATTAAGTCATAGGCTCGGCACACTTCATAGATATCTTTTCTTCTAGATAAAGGCATCGTAATTCCTGTAGGATTTTGAAAGTTAGGAATCACATATACATATTTTCCTTTTCCTTCTTTCGCCGCTGTTTCTAATGCTTCAGGCAACATACCATCTTCATCTGTAGCAATGCCTCTAGGCTTAGCACCTACATTTCGAATCGCATTAATAGCGCTAGTAAATGTATATGCATCGACAAATACTTCGTCCCCTTCTTCACAAAAAGTCCTAGGCATTAATCCTAATAACTGACCTGCTCCGATAGAAATAATAAGACCTTGTCCGTCTCTATTCATGCCCCGTTTCATAACAAGTCTTTCAATTGTTTGTTCCGCCAACTTTATATCGCCTTGCATAGGTCCATATTGTAATAACTCTAAGGCACTTGTGTCTATAATATGGCGAATTGTATCTTGTATAACTGCAACGGGGATTGCTTCGGCTGCAGGATTGCCAATACCAAAACTAATAAAGCCAGGAACACCGATACCACGTTCAAATACTTTACGAATAAAATTAGGTCCTTTTAATTGTGCTCGTTCTGGAATAGAAAAACTCATACATGAATACTCCCTTTCTTCTTACTTGGTATATAAGGATATATAGATCGCAGCTATTCTAGCTATTTTCTTGACTTCATATACCGTTTATATAATTTCCATAGTATATAATATGCTATAGCTGCCCCAATAATAATAATTCCCAAGCGTTCCATATGTGTCTGTAACATTACTACATCACGTCCCACAGTAACTTCTAACGCAGTGGAAGGAAATTTACCGATTAAATTTGCAATAATATAATCACGAGGTTTTATCTTACTAATCGCCCCAAGTGCTGTAATAATTCCTGATGGGAAATATGGTAATGCTCTAGCAAAAGTCATAATCACTAATCCATTTTTATCGCTAATATCATCCACTTTTACTAGAAACTTACTTTTAGAAATTAACTTAGTCGCTGTATCATGCAATAAAAATCGCATAATATAAAAACTAATCACAACACCAATTGTTTCAGCTAACCAAGAAATAATAATACCTGGTAATAAGCCGAAAACAACACCATTAGCAGTTGACAAAAAAATCGATGGTAAAAAGCCGACTGCGTTGATTAAAATATCGATAATCATACTGACTAGCATAGCCCAAGGGCCATAGCTACGAAGTACCTCTACAATTTCTTCCATATTGCCAGCGGTTGCTAAGTACCATATTTGACTATAGAAACCTGGTACAGCTAAATGAATAGCACCTAACAAGATTGCTAGTAAAATAACCGAAACTATTTTTATCTTAGTTTCACCTGAAACTATAGGTTTTTCTTGATTTTGATTCATACATGCCTCTTTAATTATTTCATCTACAATGAATATTATTATTATATCACAGGTCATGATATAATTATGATATATTGTTAATCATAGGAAAGGAGATTCTCTTATGAAAGAAATCACCATAGGTATGTCGGCCAGTACCACTACCACTGTAACCACTACTAACACTGCTAAAACCATGAAAAGTGGCGCCCTTGATGTATTTGCTACCCCTGCGATGTGTGCCTTAATGGAAGAAGCTGCTCAAGCTGCTGTATTACCTGCTCTCGACAGTAACGAAGGAACCGTAGGTACGCAACTGTCCATTACACATGATGCGCCATCACCAATTGGATCTACCATTACAGCCACTGCTACAGTAATCGCTGTCAATGGGCGTGATATTACTTTTTCAGTAGAAGCTCATGACGGTGTGGATACAATTGGAAAAGGTACCCATCATCGATTCGTTATCAATAACGAAAAATTCATGATGAAAGTGCAGAAAAAATTATAACTTAACTGTATTAGCTAATAACTCATTATCTAATACTACATAACCATATAAACATGAATCGCTTATGAGTAATATGTTCTTATATGAATACATTTATACTATACGCATAAAAAAGGATTACCAGCAAATGTTATATTGCTGGTAATCCTTTCTCATTATATAAATCACTATTTAATCGTAACAACCCAACCTTCTGGTGCTGTTAACTCACCATGTTGAATATCGAGTAATGTTTGACGTAATTTAGTTAATACAGGACCCATATCATCCATACCGGAAGGAACAAGAATATCCCCATCATTTGTATGAATACGTCCTACTGGGGAAATAACCGCAGCAGTACCACAAAGTCCAACTTCTGCAAAATCTTTTACTTCGCTTAATAACACTTCTCGATGTTCTACTTTCATACCGAGATAATGTTCCGCCACATACATCAATGAGCGACGAGTAATAGATGGCAAAATACTATCTGATTTTGGCGTAATTAATGTATGTCCATCAGAAGATACAAAAATAAAGTTAGCTCCACCAGTTTCCTCAACCTTTGTGCGTGTAGCTGGATCAAGATACATATTTTCCGCAAATCCTTCTCGATGTGCTTCTTGGATAGCATGTAAACTCATAGCATAATTCAAACCAGCTTTAATATGACCAGTACCATGTGGTGCTGCACGATCAAAATCAGAAATTTTAATAGAAATTGGTTTTGCTCCACCTTTAAAATAAGGACCCACAGGAGTAACAAATACACGGAATTGATATTCGTCCGCTGGTTTAACACCGATGACAGGATTTGTTCCCATCATATATGGGCGGACATATAAACTAGCCCCTGTTCCATATGGTGGTACGGAATCAATATTTGCTTCTACTACGCGTTTAACTGCTTCCACAAATTTATCTGCTGGATACACTGGCATTTCCAAACGACGCGCCGAATCTTCTAACCGCTGTCCATTTAAATCTGGTCGAAAACACACTACATGTCCATCTTTTGTATAATACGCTTTCAACCCTTCAAATACAGTTTGTGCATATTGAAAGACCCCAGCACATTCATTCAATACAATATTAGCGTCTGTTATTAATTGTCCTTCATCCCATGCACCATCTTTATAATTAGATACAAAACGGTAATCAGACTCTATATAACCAAACCCCAAATTTTTCCAATCAATGTTTTTTGCCATATCAATTTCCTCCAATAACTTGACCCTATGCAAACCACGCATCATATACGTGATAGCATATCGTCACTTGATAAATCTCATTATCATCAATGCATATATAAATTTTATCACTCTAACTCTATAGAATCAATATAGTGACCTATTTTTTAAAGAATCCCTTCTCCATTCACCACATCATCGTGAAATAGAAAATCCTATCTATACATTAATAATGTCGCTTCCCTCTATGCACTACATAATTACCATATATAAAAACGTCATAATAGGCATTGTAATCATCGAAATAATCGTCGTCATACTATTAATAGCCACAGCTTCCTTTTCCATTCCACTATATACTTGTGCCATATTAGTAATGGTCGTTGCTGCTGGTGTCATGGTTGCCAAAAAACTAATATAGAGCAAAGTATGACCATTTTCTACCCAATCAACAAGACCTACTAATTTCAATAGTACCAAAATCAGCAAGGGACCAATTACCATCGCCCACAAGGATACCAAATACACACGACGATTAAAAAAAATCTCTTTCATATCTGTTCCAGCAAACACCATGCCTAACAAAATCATACACACTGGACCAATCATAAGAGATATGGCATCCATAGCTTGATACATTACAACGGGCAAACGAATTTGCAAGATAGCTAATACGATGCCTATTATAATCGCCAGTAAATTATAATTCTTAATAATAGCTCTCCAACTACAATGAAATGCGCCTGTCATAAGAGAAAAGCCATGGGTCCACATAAATACCAATTGTACACACATATAAACGCTAGCATATATAACCCATTCATCCCCAAACATACTCATCACTAACGGAATAATAAGATTACCTGCATTAGAATAGACGATAGACGCCTCTTCTACATGATTCATACCGCATACCATATGTGCTATACGACCAATTATCACTAATCCCACATTGATCAATACAGCCGCTATTAAAGATACCATAACAGCATCCTTTACGGTATCCGTAAAATCAATTTGAAATGCTTTAATAATCACAAAAGGAATGATTAAATAAATCGACAAAATAGACAGCACTCGACTGTCTTTCGTTGTTAATAGTTTTGCTTTTACCAATCCATAACCACAGGCCATCATTAAAAATAACACTATAATTTGTTGCATTAAGATACTCGTCATATAATCACTCTCCCTTTCCATTCTATGAGTCATTATACTACATGTGAAAATAATCCAAAATATCGTTAATACTCATCATAATTTCAGATAGACTAGTAAAAACATATTCCTAGAAAGATAAAGCCCTATTTACACTAGTAAATATAAAGATTTTCATCATGTAGAACACATTTTGTCCGCCCTTTACAATTCAGTTAAAAAGATAAAATACCGATAGATTTAGGTATTTCCTAGTTCCATGGGCGTTTAAAACAACACGTTTTGTCCTATAACTCTATTTTTCGGGGTTGAAAATAGAATGTTTTTTTCTATAGCTCTAAAATAACATTCCTATCCATGAGAACATAGTTTGTTAGTAGATAGTATTAAACATTCCACCATCAAATCAATAGCAATGACATGTCACCATATACCAATTCTTTCATCCCTATAGATATATCTATCGATGACTACACATGCTAATGAACACAAAAAAGCCATGTAAAGTAAATTTCTACTTTACAATGGCTTTTTAATAAGTAAGAGTAAATTATTATTTACGTAAGTTCAATTTTTCAATAATCGCACGATAGCGTTCAATATTTTTACGGCGAAGATAATCTAACATATTACGACGTTGACCTACTAATTTTAATAAGCCACGACGAGAATGATGATCTTTTTTATGTTCTTTCAAATGTTCAGTTAAGTACACAATGCGGTTTGTTAAAATCGCAATTTGTACTTCTGGGGATCCAGTATCGCCTTCATGAACAGCAAATTGTTTAATAATTTCTTGTTTAGCTTCTGTAGTTAACATTATCGTTACCTCCTAAATACACATAACTCGTTAAGCTTAAGTAATCGTTGGAGAATCGAAGACTTAGCCTACGTTTCGTCTAATGACTTATTAAGTGTACTATATTTTTATAGGAAAGTAAAGTAATTCACTACATATACAGTAAATATAAAAAATCTTTAGTACCCTAAACGTACTAAAGATTTTTTATTTTATAATATGTATACGTTAACAGATTGACGGCCAAATTGGATAGCATCATAATGAGAGTTCATGGCTAAATCAATGCGATTTCCTACAATCGCTCCGCCAGTATCATCAGCTACGGCATATCCATAACCTTCAATATAAAGTTCTGTTCCTAACGGAATTACATTCGGATCAACAGATACATAACCATGTTGCAAATAGTGACCCATAGCTGTATAAGAAGAATTACCTGGATCATCTGCAGAATATGCACTAGCATCCATCGTAATAAGTTGTCGATAAGAACTTGGAACGCCACTCGCCACATTAGAAATTCCTAAAGCGTTCATAACCTGTGGGCCAGCTATTCCATCAACATCAAGACCTTTTTCTTGTTGAAATACACGTAACGCATACAATGTATTATTTCCAAAATAACCATCTGCCGCATCAATTAAATAACCTTGATTAATCAATGCTTGTTGCATCCGTCTAACAGATTGTCCTTGATCTCCAACATGTAAACTTGCTGCCATAGCAGAAGAAGAAATTACAAGGAACAAACTTAAAAATACCATTTTTAAAATATATTTTTTTAACATATTCACCTCATACCTTTCAACTGGTAATAATTTTACAGTATTTTTGGGAATTTGTCAAAAAAACGACCACTTTAAACGATATGACCCACCACTTTATTATATTTTTTTACCTTTTTTTCCCACTTTAATATTTTTGTCAACACTCTATAAGTCCCTCTATTATAAGCTTTACAAGGTATTACAAAAATACATAATAATTATCACAAAAAGGTCTTGCTATATAAAAATTAATATTTTTTTCTATAATTTCATTATCAATCATCATATAATTTTGAAAAAAAATAGCCTTATTTTCAAAATTATAATCATTTCTATGACCATTTAATATAAATAATGCCTATATATTTAAATAATTCGAAATGTAAACAGTTACTTATCTAATTTTTTCATTATCTGGTCATGAACAGGCTAATTTATACAACACTACTTTTCTAGAGAGGATTTGTTTCCACTGATTCGTAACACAATATACCCTAATACACCCGATATAATAGAGCCAATAAAAATACCAATTTTAGATTTTTCTTGGATATCACCTGGCTCAAAGGCTAATAAAGAAACAAATAAACTCATCGTAAATCCTATACCACAAACCAGAGAAATCCCATATACTTGTGGCCAAGTTGTATCCTTAGGCATATCTATTATTTTTGATTTTACTAAGAAGAATAATGTTGTAAAAATACCTAATTGTTTACCTAATACTAATCCTAGTGCTACGCCTAACACTACTGGATGTGCTAAATCAGCTATAGAAAATGCATAGAATGACACACCTGCATTAGCGAAGCCAAATAAAGGTGTAATAAAAAAGCTTACCCAATGGCTTAGTGCATGCTCCCACTCGGTGAGTGGAGATATATGACGTCCTTCCCTTACACCATGCAAAGGAATTGTTAATGCTAAAATAACACCTGCTAATGTGGCATGTAGCCCCGATTGCAATATGCAATACCATAAAGCAATACCTAGTACTATATAGGGTATTGGTCGCACATAATTTTTCTTATTGCAATATATTAGTAATAATACAATCATTGCGGCTATAAGTAAAAATAAAAACTTAATGCTAGTCGTGTAAAAAACGGCAATAATAATGATGGCCATTAAATCATCCATAACCGCTAACGCTGTCAAAAATACTTTCATAGCTGGCGGTACTCGTGATCCTAAAATGGCAACAATACCGATAGCAAAAGCAATATCTGTAGCTGTAGGTATAGCCCAGCCGGGAATAAAGGATTCTGTATGTCCTGCTATTAAGTAGTAAATAACCGCTGGTACTGACAAGCCAAAAAATGCGGCAATACCTGGCAATAAACGTTTTGCATTTGTATTTAGTTCACCAGAAATCATTTCTCGTTTAACTTCTAGTCCTACAAATAGAAAGAAAATGGCCATCAACGCATCATTAATCCAAAGTAAAATACTAAGTGGTCCAATTTTCATATCTAATAATGAAAAATATTGTGCAGCTACTGGTGAATTAGCCAAGAAAACACCTAACAAAGCAGCTAATAATAAGCATACGCCACTAGCGGACGCAGATTGAAAAAAAAATACAAGTCTACTCATTATACACCTCACATATTATATACTACCGATTTATCCATTATATATGTATCTTTAATAACTATTATATTATATAATAACTTTACCATATAATGAAAGATGTTATTAATTAGCTTTAATAGATTAGCTCTTATCTATACTTTCTTTGTGCATAACTACTGCTCTTACTAGTATATGCTATCCATGATGCATTATAATATTTACAGTAAAATAAGACATTTCTACATATCTATCATCTTTAAATGTAAGTAGATTAAATGGTATAACTATGCGTATTCTAGCCTATTGATCAACTAGCAATTTGTTAACGATATCTAATTTTTCTAACCATTCATCAACAATGTTAACTGATACAACTCACATTATACCTCATCCACTCAAGAATAATATTTTTACGACTCTTTATGCTATCAGTTCACATACATACTTTGTATCATAATATATATATATATATATGCTCAGTTAATAGGTTCCTATCAGAAGTACATTACCTATCCTGTCACCATATCATTGTAATGAATAAAATCATAACCACCCGTAGAACGAGTGGTTTGCTCTGACCCTATAAGGGTCTTTCTCTAGTGGTAGCCCTCTAAAGAGG
>NZ_CAMUMS010000004.1:0-156643 GCF_947090115.1 Veillonella montpellierensis | reverse complement strand
GGATAGGAAGTTGCTGATTAAGCGATAAGCACTTACCTTTGGGTAAGTGCTTTTTATTATGCCTATGTATCTTACATTATATAGTAGATTAATCAATTTTGTACTATAATCCTTACTGCACATAGTTATTAGCCTATACTAGTAATAGTAGCGGCATGTACAAAAATAGTAAGTGCTTTTTCTATTCCTGCACATGGAAACTTTGTTACGGACTCACCGTATTGTGATGTACATATAAAGTACATGCGGAATAGAGTAATAAAAAGTTTTTACTATCGTTAGTTAATATCATCCTTGTAGGGAGTACACTATGGAGTATGTCACAGACTTTCAAAAAGACTCAGTGTGCCTTGTTGTATAGAGGGATATGATGGATTGTGGTATAGTAATGGTATGTATATGAAGAGATACACCAATCATAATGGCTACACGTATGGTAATACGTTATGGGTTTCTTCGTATAGGGTATAGATATGCTAGTATCATTATAAATACATGGGTGTCAACATATGGTGTGCATGTATGAACAGTACTTTACTAACATTTGGTGAAAGATGTATATGTTACTATTTTTAGCGTAGTATATGTGTGTGTAATGAGAATTATAAAACCCCATTGTGTCATTAGGTGTATAGGTCTTAATGGGGAGAAAATTATTAGTACATTACTATGGTATATATGATATAGGATATTAGCCTATTGACATGCGTCTAGTGAGAATCAATATAGGCATATAGATAATAAAAGTATTGTAACTATACATACATGTGTTTATATAAGCGGTGTATGCATCGATATATTATCGTAATGATTGATAAGGACTACTGTGATTGATATAGGAAAAGGTATTGCAATTATAAATGCATGCGTGTATATCGGTGGTCCGTGCATGGATATGCTATCTTAATAATTGCTATATGTAGTGATAGTTCCTGTGTATTGACGAGTTATAACGATAGATGTATAGTATCTAATGATGACTATAAGCATAGATTACATATACTATATAGATGGAGATGATTACTATGAAAGAAAATCAACATATAGGTGCAATTATATTGGCTGTATTAGCAGCCGTCTTTTTTTCACTGAATACACCGTTATCAAAATTGTTACTTACAGACGTGCCAGTTACGTATATGGCCTCTTTTTTATATATAGGCGCAGGTATTGGCGTAGGTCTTATGTATTTACTGCGTCACAATAGAGAAGAACGAATGGAGCCCTTATCAAGGTCTGATTTGCCTTATGCAGTGGGAATGATTGTACTAGACATAGCGGCGCCCATCTTTCTTATGTGGGGCATTAGTATAGGATCTGCATCGAATGCATCTCTATTAACTAATTTTGAAATCGTAACGACCACTATTATTGCCCTACTTTTATTTAAAGAACGAGTATCTCTTATTTTGTGGCTAGCCATTGCGTTGATTACCGTTTCTAGTGGCTTATTATCCTTTGATACGACGAGTAGTTTTCAATTTTCCTATGGATCTATTTTCGTTCTACTCGCCACCGTATGTTGGGGATTGGAAAATAACTGTACCCGTCAGTTGTCGAGTAAAAGTACCTATGAAATTGTAGTCTTAAAAGGCTTGTTTTCTGGGGGAGGTTCCTTTGTCATTGCCAGTTTGATAGGTGAAAGCTTACCTTCGCCAATGTATATTCTATTCGCAATGGTATTGGGCTTTATTGCCTACGGAGTTAGTATTTTCTTATACATACGAGCACAACGTGAATTAGGGGCTGCCAAAACGAGTGCCTATTATGCGATTGCTCCCTTTGTGGGCGCATTTCTTTCTTTCATCGTCAATGGTGAAGCCTTAACAGAAATATATTTTATAGCTTTTTTAATCATGGTAGTGGGAACAGTTTTAATCGTTTATGATACCATACGAGTGAACCATGTCCATTATCATATGCATACAATCTATCATACACATGGTGGTTCCTATCATAGTCATGCAATTAGGCATGAACATGCGCACCATCATGTATTACAAACGACAACGCATACTCATAAGCATACAGATTTTATGAATAGCAAGGCTCATAGAAAGGATCATGAGGCGCATCGATAGATGATGAAATTGGTGGGCATACCTATACAAGAACTATATACTATGTATTGACAAGCCTTATTTGATAGCCTAAGGGATACGGCACGGGTGAGATACAAGGGTTATGGCGCTCTTTAATCTATTTGATAGCCTAGGGGATATGGCACAAGTCTATGAATCATGGAACCATATCTTACACGTAGTGCCAGCATATGGGTAGCGGTTACTTTTAAAAACATGTAGACAATAGGAAGTATTCATCATGTAGTGCTTGTGCCTAAGCCTTTCATGTATGCGTATCACTTAGTTTTCTATCTATTGTATAAGGTATTATATATATTCATTATAGATATACTACCTTGCTTGACTAGATTTGATTTGCCCCCTATTATTAAAATAGAGATTATTATGATTAGTACATTTACAGTATATACAATAGATCGAACCCATAGTGGTAAGGAGGCATGTGCCATGAACCAACACACAGAAGAATTTGAAAATTTTGATACAGACTATACCCTGGAAGAAGCCTTAGCCGAAGCTAAGAGATGTTTAAATTGTCCTAAGCCATTGTGCCAAACAGGGTGTCCGATTGACAATCAAATTCCCCGTTTCATCCAAGCTATCGCTCATGGTAACTTTGGGCATGCCAATGAAATTTTGGCAGAACGAACCAACTTACCATCGATTTGCGGTCGCGTATGCCCTCGAGAAAAACAGTGTGAAGGTCATTGCATTTATAATAAAGCTAAGAAACCACCAATTAATATTGGGAAATTAGAACGATTTGCGGCGGACTTTGAAAGTATTAATAAGCTTCATAAAACTAAGAAAGTTAAGAAAGACCAAGGTAAAATTGCGGTCATTGGTTCTGGGCCTGCAGGGTTAACCGTTGCAGGGGATATGAGTAAGTTGGGGTATGATGTGACCGTATTTGAAGGACAGGAAGAGCCAGGCGGCGTACTTTTATTTGGCATTCCAGAATTTCGCCTTCACAAATCGATTGTACGTCGTGAAATCGCTCGACTAGAAGATTTAGGCGTGCATTTTGAATGCAACACATACATTGGTCCATCACGGACCATTGATGACTTAATGCAGCGAGAAGGATTTGATGCAGTCTTTATTGGTACGGGTACCCATGTGCCTCAAAACCCAGCGTTAGAGAACGATCAAGTGCCAGGCGTGTTGCAAGCGATGGCGTTATTGACAGCCGTACAATTGGTAGATAATGGCACCGAAGTGCCTGAACGCATTCCTGTGAAAGCTGGCGATGACGTAGTGATTATCGGTTGCGGTAATGTGGCGATGGATGCCGCTCGTACGTGCATTCGTTTGAAAGCTAATTCTGTTACCGTTGTCTATCGTCGCGGTATTGAACAAATGCCAGCGAATCAAAGTGAATATGAAGAAGCATTGGCAGAAAACGTACAATTCAAATTTTTCTCATCTCCTGTAGCAGTGACAGGCACGTCCCATGTAGAAGGCTTAGCCTATGAAACGATGGAAATTACAGAAGAGGGAAAACTAAAAGGGACGGGAGAAACTGGTGTAGTGCCATGTAATAAAATTATCTACGCCACAGGACATAAACCGAATGCGCGCCTTGTAGGTGAAGGTAATAGTATTGCCGTGGACGATAGCGGCTATGTTATTATTTCAGAGGATCCATATGGTATGACGAGTCGTGAAGGCGTGTTTGCCGGTGGTGACGTCGTTCATAGACCTGCTACGGTTGTATTGGCTATGAAAGAAGCAAAACGTGCGGTAGATGGCATGGTTAAATACTGTGAAACAAAACGCATTCAAGAAACGATGAAAGACTAATTCGTATCAATCATCGACATAAGTGTGTTTTGATGACAAGATTCATAGGGGACCATTAATTTACCAACGTAGTTCATCGGTAGATGCTAGTAGTTCTCTTTATATAGACGTGGAATCAGAAGCGGTGTATGGGGAGCAATGGAAAACAATCTGGTATCTCTTATGTTAGAGCCCTTTTTTCCTGTGCTTTACGTATGTTGTATATCATTTTCATTGTATCGACGTAGTTCGTCTTTTCGTAGAAAGTTTCTCATGAGGAGCGAATCTACTCGCAAGGAATGTACAATACGAGAGAGACAAGGTAACTAAATTTCCATTGTTCTATGAAAGTGTCTTCAAAAATTGTGCGCTTTTCGTCATATAAGAAACGTAGTAAACGATTTTATACTAAACAGTTACACATTGTATGTTACTGTTCTATGGCATTTAAACTATACAAGTAAAAGTGTAAATCATACACATCATATTTTACTGAAACAACAAGGAGCTACACGAAGTGATATATCATTTCGTGTAGCTCCTTGTTGGTAGTACGCGTAACTAGATAACCCGTATCATATCGAGCTTAATACGAATCTATTACACTGCCGCGTATCGTATGTGCAAGTTCATAGAGTCATGAATATAGTATGTATCGCTTCATATATGAATGGGCGACTCAATACATAGACTATGATTTGTGAGTTATATCGATAGTTTCGTTATATGAGTGTTACGACTCAATACATAGGATATGATTTGTTAGTTGTATCGATAGTTTCGTTATATGAGTGTTACGACTCGATACTAGACTATGATTAATTCGATTCTTTTGCTTGCCATGAATGTGTAGAATGAGTAATTGCTTTTACAATGCGTGGTTCTACTAATGATAATAGGCAAATCATAATTACATCTGCAGGAATATCAAAGGCAAAGGCACTGGTCATAATGGTCCAAACTGGTAAAATTTGATTCATATATAGGTTAATAATCAATCCTTTATACCCTAGGCCAAATATATAGGTAATGATAATGCCCAAGAAATTTAATAGAAAAAAGTGGAAACGACTCGTTACCGGATAGGCACGGTATAGACCACTGATACAGGCGATGGTAGCGAGAAAACCGATGAGATACCCAAAGCTTGGTCGAAGTACATAACCAAGACCACCACCAGCAGCGAATACAGGGACACCAATTAAACCGAGTAGTATATACGATCCCATGACAGAAATGGCATAACGCATAGGCAATAAAACGGCAGTTAATAGGACAAAGGTAAATTGCAACGTATAATAATCGAAATAAGGAAGTGGAATTTGTACTTTGGCACCGATAATAATAAGCGTTAAGCATAAGGCTGCTCTAAGTAATAATTGTAACTGCATTGGTAGATTCCCCCTGTATTACATGTAGAAACGTATCAGAGAAAGGCTCTGACTAACAAATTAAGTTATTTTTATTATAGAAAGTAAATAACACAATGTCAACTTTATAGGATTCATATAGATAACAATATAACTACGCTATGTACCGTAGCCTAAATCTATCATAGAAGTATTTTAGTTATCTATGATAAAGGTATTCGTATATGCTTGGGGAAAGCAATGGAAAGATAGGTAAGGGTATTAGTAATTATTTTTTAGGACATGTGAAGTACTGGCGATGAGAACTATATATAATGACGATAGAGGTCAAAACATAAAAGAGTAGGAATATACATTATATGCATCATAGAAGTATTTCAGTTATCTATGATAAAGGTTTTCGCATATACTTGGGGAAAGCAATGCAAAGATTAGTGTATCGCGCTTCTATATGTATGTAAATCATGGATAGCTTTTATCTAGCTAAGTGTGCGAATGATAGATAATGGTATGTGTATGTAAATAATGGCTTTCGTTCTATCCGCTTAGTGGTGTCATTGATATATAGTTGTGATAGGTGCTATCAATATTTTTTAAGAGTTATATGATGGTGTAGATATATGCTACTCATTATGGTTAGTAGAAGCAATTTTTATGGGAAGGCAATAGAGCATAGGAGTTAGCCGATAGAACAACTAGAAAGGGGATTTGTAATAGGTTTAGCCGCTACGTACAGACTACAGAATCATTTTATAGATAATAATTGTCAGCATATAGGGTCACAGATATGGTATAATAATATGATAATATTAATCAATTAATAAATCATTCTATCCATAGGTGTATCAATATACAATATGTTCTCTATGATATGCAAGATAGGGGTAGATTGATGATGAGTATATAGAGTAGCAGCTAAGTAGTATGGATGCAATAAGGAGTTCTTATGAAATTATATTTTTTACATCACAGTGGCTTTATGATTGATGATGGCCATCGTTGTTATATATTCGACTTTTATAAAGATCCGAAAGGGCATGTACAAGCCATGGCGGATCAAGGTCGTGAATTATGGTTTTTTGTGACCCATGTGCATGGGGATCACTATAATCCTGCCATTGCTGAGGTGATTAGCAAGGGAACGGCAAATCGATATATTGTACATGAGGACGTACCGCTTACTAAATTTATGACGGCACCAGTTGGTGAGGTAATACCTATGAGAGTGGGTAGTACCATAACCGTAGATGACGTTACGATTACGATGTACGGGTCCACCGATGAGGGCGGTTCATTTCTTGTGGATACAGGTAGAAAACGAATCTTTCATGCGGGCGATTTAAATTGGTGGCATTGGAGTGGCGATACACCAGAAAACATAGAAGAAGCACGTCAGTTGATGCTAAAAGAATTTGCACCACTTACGGGATTGTCAGTAGACATTGCTATGTTTCCTGTCGATGCTCGCCTAGAGGAGGCGCGCGAATGGGGCGTATGGGAATTTTTACATAGAGTATGCGTGAAGGAGTTACTAGTGCCTATGCATTACTTTGGTTCTGTATGGCAACCATCCTCCTATTTTAAAGCGCGCTATGGATCAATTCCATTATGGATTCCTCAGCAAGATGGGGAGGCGTTTAGTTGTGGTGAGTAAGTGCCTAGAACGGATCAAGTATAAGCCCATGGCGACCATTGTATTACTCTTCATGACGGTTATATTTCTGATAGCCTATCCCTATAAAGCGTATGTATGGGGTGCTTTCATCATGCATATGAGTGGAGCAGCCATGATTGGCGGTTTAGCCGATTGGTATGGTGTTACGGCTTTATTTTCAAAACCTTTGGGTATATCCTATAAAACAGCGATTTTGCCACGCAGTAAAGATCGGCTGATTCTATTAGCGCGGCGCATGTTGTCCGAAGAGATATTGCGTGTGTCGTACATGTATAAAATTATAAAAAAAGAACGCCTTATGAAGCGGATACTTCAATATGTGGTGAGTTCAGAAGGACAGGCACAAGGGCGTGTCATTTTACATAGTCTTGCCGATCATGTATTGTCACATATGGAACTAGGACCAATTCGCAGGGAAGTGACTCGTTTACTAGCTACAAGTGTAACAAATTGGCGCATTACGCCGCTGGTCATTCAATTTGGTCGATGTGCGTTGGAAAAAAAGACAGCCACCATTTTTTGGTATTATTTCAATCGCACATGTCAACAAGTTATCGTATCGGATCGAGTGTATCCCTATTTATATGCCATTGTGAGTGCTATTTTAAAGCGCTATTCAGAAGGCTATTTAATGCGAGAACTAGGGTTAGCCTTTGGCGGCGATAGTCTATCTCCAGCCTATTTAGTACGGTTATTTCAACGTAAAGCCGTAGAATTATTAGATCGTCATGATTCCTTAGATTCCCCATTAGGTCAGTACATATGGGGGCGTTCCATTTACTTTTTCAATAAACTAGAAACCAATGAAGAATGGCAACAGTTTTTAGAAGACCATAAGGATAAATTTTTTCGCTATATCATCGACCACTGGCAAGGACAGTTTTTTGATGGAAATCGCATTGAATGGCAACGAGTTATCGACATGGGACTAGATAGTATGAGCCATATGGCGAGTAGTATGGCCGATGATGAAAGTAAAAAAGAACCGTTTGAACGCTTTTTACTCATGCGATTGGTAAGCGTATTACAATGGGTACGTCCTATCATTGATCGCATTGTAGAGGAAGAATTAAGGAGCTATACACCGCAAGAAATGACGGATATGGTGCGTTCACGCTTGTATTATGATTTACAAATGATTCGTATTAACGGATCCTTTGTAGGGGCCGTATTGGGCGGTATGTTTTTCGTGGTGGCCCAGTTGATTCGAGAGGTCGTGATACGATGATACAACGATACTTTCAGAATAGCACCTATCATAAGCGAGCCAATGCCCTATTATTCGTTAATATAGTGTTGTATGGAGTGGTGTTTGTAGGTCAATTTTTTACAACCGCCGTTTGGTTTGACGCCTTGTATTGGTGCGTGCAATCGGCACTTATCGGGAGCGTAGCCGACTGGTTTGCCGTGACCGCCCTCTTTCGTAAACCGTTGGGGTTTCCCTATCATACGGCATTAATTCCAAATAATAAGGATCGCTTAATTCGTGGCATTACAGCCATGGTGGAAAGCAAGATTTTAACGAAAAAACGTTGTGAAAGTATGGTGCGCCATATAGAATTTTTACCGATATTGGATCGGTACTTGATGACTGAATCGGGGCAACGGGCGTTGCGATTACTGTTACATCAGACTATTCACGCCATTTGGCATGCGAAAAGTTATGATGAATGGGCTTTTTTAGGGTCGAAGAAAATTCGCCAATGGATGAGCGAGCGCTCTTTGGTGCCAGCGTTGCAACATGTACTATTAGATTTATGCGAGCATAATCGCTATGAATCGATGGTGGTACAAGTCTTATCCGAGTTACAACGACAGATACAGCACCCGGCGATTGTGAATTGGTTAGCCACCATTATTGATGAAGAAGTGCAACGGAAAAAACATAACTTCCTTTCCGATTTATTGCTATCTTTTTCAGAAGCAACGGATATCATTAATCCCCATGATTTGGCTAATTCCATTCTCCATGAACTGTATGACATGCTAGAAATTTGGAAACAGCCAAATAATGAGGAACGAATCGTTTGGTTACGTCAATGGGTGGAACCGATTCAATCGCTTGGTGACAATCGAGATGTATGTGCGGCTCTCGATGTATCGTGGCTGCGTTGGATTGAAGGACAACCGTGGGAATCGATTATAAAAGAGCATGTATGTCCCTATATAGGGGACTTTATCATGAATGGTAATGAACAAGGTGACACACCAGCGACCTTGGTGGAACAGATTATCTTGACCATTTGGGCTCGTCATTACCAAGACGAAGCCTTGCGTAAACGCATTGAAACTACATTGCATCGCATTTCCTTATACCTGTTGGAACAAGGTTACAGTTTGCTCGGTCTTATTATTGGTGAAGTATTGCAAGGGTTTAGTACAGAAAAATTCATCGCTTTCATGGAAAGCAAAATAGATGATGACCTCAGCTGGATTCGCATTAATGGATCCATAGTAGGCGGTGTTTGTGGCTTGTTGGTATGGTGCATATTGCACTTCATCTACGAACCACTCTTACTCTATTGGCATATATGGTTATGAGATTTTCTGTATATAACATGGCTTGACAGAGGTATAGGATTGCTAATATAGAACATGAGGGGCTAGATAGGAGGTAACTATGTTAGGTGATTTATCAGCTCATTATGAAAGTAATGGCAATCCAGCATGTATTAGTGATGGCGTAGGTGATGCGGGCGGCGTATCCTATGGCGCCTATCAATTATCCAGTACTATGGGGAGTGTAGATCGATTTATTGAGTGGCTAGAACGTCATGAAAATAAGGCGTATCGTACAGTGGGAGATCAGCTACGTCTATATCCAGTGACAAGTGAAGCGTTTAATGACCTATGGCGCCGATTGGGCACTGAAAGAGAAACCGATTTTTTACTGATGCAACATGACTTTATACAAGAAACGTACTATGATCCAGCGTGTCAATGCTTGGCGGCACTGGGCTTTCATAGGGAGCATCATTCACATACCATGCAAGATGTGATTTGGAGTCGTGCGGTGCAATATGGTGCGTTTGCGATAGGAGATATGTTTACAGAGGCCTCTAAAGAGGCTGGGGCTATGGAACTCGCCTCGGTGGATACGTGGCGCTGGGATCGCCCTATGATTCGTGCCATTTATACAGTGTGTCAATCGAGTGAATGGAACTATGGGCCTTTACGAGATAGTTTACATCGTCGGTTTGAGGACGAGTGTAACGAGGCGTTACGTCGATTTGAAGCGGAAGTACCAGAGCTCTGTAAGGGTGATACGGACGGGATAGCCAATACGGTGCCGTTCGTATCCGCTGTGAAATAGTGCCGTGTTAGAAATGGCTGTCAATTCCTAGATGTAGTCTTGTTGTGATAAGTAGCAAACTATAGTTTATATAAGACACTTTTGGCTTTATACAGAAGATAGGGATGCTGCGTGTTACATGGTGCCACTAATTTTATGGATTTTACTGTGCTATAATACTAAGTAATAGTTCAGTAAGGAGGAATACGATGATATTTCAATCGATTGCCATTGATTACAGACAGTTTGGCTATGCGCCAGCGATTGTACGCGCATTAGATTTTTTAAAACATACAGATTTGAAATCCCTAGAGGGAGGACGACATAATTTAGAAGGTGAAAAAGGTTCACTGATGTATGCGAATGTAGATGATGTAGATACACTTCTATGGGAGCAGAGCAAACCAGAAGCACATCGTAAGTATATTGATATTCAATACATGGTGACAGGGGAAGAAGAAATCGGCTACATAGGGGTAAAACCAACGATAGAACCGATTCACGCCTATCCTGAGCGGGACTTATACTTTTATGACCCAGAGCTAGTCGATGAGGCACGTGTACATCTACAGGAAGGGTGTTATGCGATTTTTTACCCTGCCGATTGGCATCGCCCTTTGATAGCGGCACATAATAGGCCGATACCTATTAGAAAGGTAGTGGTGAAAGTTCATGTGGATCTTATCTAAGATACCTAGTACGTGGATTGGATTTATCTTAACACTGTTAGGCGGTATGTTATGGGGATTGTCGGGCACATCGGTACAGTTCATTCATGCCTATCGCCACGTGGATTTACAATGGCTTGTGACGGTTCGTTTGTTGGTGGCGGGCCTCATCACCTTGGCGTGGGGTGTATATAGAGAGCCGCAACAGATTAAGGATTTACTACGTCATCCGCAAGATATGAAAAAGACCGCCATATTTTCTATATTTGGCATTTCCATGTGTCAATATGCCTATTTTCGAGCCATTGGTGCTGCAGGCGTGGGCATTGCTACGGTGATTCAATACTTGGGACCGACGTTGATTATTATATATTTGTTAATTCGATATAGGGCAATTCCGAGAAGAAGTGAAATGATTAGCGTGATACTGGCATTTTTGGGAACCTTATCAATTGTATTTCATAATGGTTTCACGTTAGTGGCGTTAAATGTATCTGTCGTCTTATGGGGTCTATTATCAGCGGTAGGCATTGCCGTTTATAGCGTTCAGCCTATCAGTATTTTGCAGCGCTATGGCACATCTACGATTATGGGCATGGCCATGCTTATCGGTAGTTTAGCCGCCTATCTGTTGTTTAGACCTACAGGACCTGGTGGCGAATGGGATATGATGACATATCTAGCCGTATGGGGCGGTATTGTTGGGTTAGGCACGATTGTTTCTTTCAATGCCTATATGGAAGGGATTCGACGTATTGGACCTGTGAAAGGATCTATATTGTCGTCGGTGGAACCGATTTCAGCGGCGTTGTTGGGATGGTGGCTATTAGGTAATACATTTACCATACTTGATATGGTTGGATTTGTATGTATTCTATCTACCGTATTTATTTTAGCTATCGTTAATCAGTAAGATTTCTTGCGAGGTGTTATGTAGTGAAAGCACTACAAGTAATAATTATTGTGATTATAGGTATAATCATCGGCTTTGTGGGGTGGATCACGTATACGTGGACCCATTCCTATGAATACTATGCAGGCGGTATTCCCGTATTAAATTATCATCAAGTAGCAGATACGGGGGCCGGCGTTTTAACATTGCATTCTGAGCATTTCCGCCAACAAATGGAATATTTAAAATCGGAAGATTATCATCCGATTAGCTTAGATGAATTAGAAGCGTATCTAGAAGGACGCGGATCGTTGCCATGGAAACCAGTTGTCATCACCTTTGATGATGGCTATGAAGATAACTACCAAGTGGCGTATCCGATTTTGAAAGAATATGGATTTAAAGCGACGATTTTTATGATTGGTCAAGATGTGAACCGCAAAGGGTTTTTAACGGCCGCACAATTACAAGAATTACAGGCGCATGGTATTGATATTGAAAACCATACATATGCACACAAGCCATTAGATACGTTTAGTTATGATGAAACCGTAGCGGATTTAATTCATGCTAAAGCAATTTTACAGGATATTTTGCATAAAGACACAAAATATGTAGCCTATCCACAAGGGCGATATAATGAAGATGCGAAACGGGCAGTGCATGATACGGGCTTTACTCGTGCTTTCACAGTGGGGCCAGGATTTGCCACTACGGATAGCGACCCGATGGCAACGCCACGGATGCCTATTTTTGAAGGCGCTACTGCATGGTTCACAAATTACGATTTATTTAGAATTCGCATGCATGTAGCACAATTGGTAGAATGGTCATGGAATGTGCGGATGTTTGCGAAACGCCATAATGTACCTTGGCTATATGGTATTATGCCGGATATTTAATAGGCCTATAGACTAGGATGATGGACGTAACAAGGGATGATATAGAGTGCTATGTAGGCAGCTATATAGATAGACCTGTTCTTTATTCATAGATAAAATATAGCCCAGGAGCTGCATAGTTATGTGGCTTCTGGGCTATGTACGACTTATGATAGATAGTTGGTTCGTAGCAAAGGAATAGGATGGGTTTATGGACCATAACGCCTACTGTTCGATGTAGGGGCGCGAGATGATTACTGTATGGATGTGAAGAGCTATGGCATGTGTATAGAATATAGTAGGCTTATGGCCAAGAAGGGCGATAGTTCTAAGATGTGTCATGTCATTTGACGAAGGCCTTTACTATCTAACAGCTACTGTAGAAAGCATCTTTACATATCTTACTATGAATCAGTGTTTCTTAGGCATATAGAGATAGTAGAGTGATACTTTCATGAGGAATGGATAGATAGTTACTATGGAGATAGATAAGGAGGATTTTATGAAGATTGCAGTTACTTATGAAAACGGACAGATTTTTCAACATTTTGGTAAATCGAAACAATGGAAGGTGTATGAAGTAGAGAACGGACGCAGTACGACGTCTTGTGTATTTGATGTAGAGGCAGAAGGTCATACAGCACGGGTTCAGTTTCTTGTGGATCATCACATCGATACAGTGGTGTGCGGAGGTATTGGTGGGCCAGCGCTAGCGGCGTTGAAGGCGGCAAATATTACCGTATATCCAGGTCACACAGGCGATGCTGATGCGGTGGTAGAACAAGTTATAACAGGGGCGATTGTGGCAGATGAAAATTATACACCACATACGTGTCATCATGGGAAAAATTAAAAAATTTACTCGGTAGCCGTTTGTTGTACACCCTATACGTGTCATTATGAAAGCCATGCATCGTGAGAAGTGGCATAGCAGGCGATTTTATCCGCAGTATTTCTTGTATGCGATGGACGATAGGCCATACATGGATTCGTGCTAGATGCGTATGGAATATGTTACACTATAAAGTCAAAACTATCAGCCATGGAAAGATGGAATGGATGCATGAAATTGTCATAGTCTATGAAGTCCTAGAGAAGAGCGATAGGGACATAGACTTGGTTATCGGACTTTCAATAGAATCCAAAGAGCGGCGAGGACAAAGGAAATCCCGTTTACCCAAAAGAGGATTGTAAAGCCAAAGCTGGCCATAATGGTGGAACCTCCGACGGCGCCGAGAAAGAAGCCGATGGAAATCATGGACTGGTTATAGGCGAACACTTGGCCGGAGAATTGTTTAGGTGTCAATGAGGATAAATAGGTGTGAAGCGACGGTAAGAGCCCACCCATGCCGAGACCTTGTAAGAAACGCAGTATGCCTAATTGCACATAATTTGTCACATAGGCTTGAGGAATCGTTAGTAGGCCTACATAGACGAGAGATACTAATAGAATGCGTCGAGGCCCAATGCGATCAATCATATGACCTAGATAGGAACTACTCATGGTTTGTGCCACGCCCATAATGGAAAAAACGGCACCGGAAATGAGGGCGATGTTAGCCGTGTTTGCTGGCACCATGCCTTTAATATAGACGGTCATCACCGGTTGTAAGGACATGACGCACATGGAATAGATTAAGGCGGCTATATACAAGGTGATAATGGTTTTAAAATTAGGAATATGGGTATATAAGGTTTTGAGCGATTGTTTTTCTTTTGCCGCTGCTGGCGTGAAATCTTCATGGATAAAGAAATAGGTGGATAGAAAGGCGATACCCATCAATATACCGATGATTAAAAAGTCGATATGGATGCCAAAGGCGCTGGCAATATAACCGCCGATAATAGGGCCTATGAGTGAGCCGGCAAGATTGGCAGAAGTGAGCATACCTAAGGACCAACCGGTATGCTCTTTTGGCACTTCCGAGGCTAAGAGAGCTACGGATCCAGAAAAAAATCCGTTCACAAGGCCTTGAAAAAAACGGGCTAGAATGATTTGCTCTGGTGTTTGTACAAAGGCTAATCCGATATTGCATAGGGACATGCCGAAACTAGCGCGAAGGAGCGTAATCTTTCGTCCTTTTCGATCGGCTAGACGCCCCCAAAAGGGAGCCACTATGGCGGACATGATAAAGGTAATCCCCATGGCAAGGCCAGACCACAAGCTCATTTCTTCAGGATTTTTTACGCCTAACTCATGAAAATAGAGGGGCGAAATCGGTGCAAACTGACTGATGCCGACAGACATCAAAAAAGCACCGACTAAACAAATATATACCATGCGTTTCCATGGTTCCAATGGAATCACTCCTTTAGGTGTAGTGTAACGCTATATAAGTCATATCTATATAGCTGAATTTGAAGGTTGTAGTACAGCATATGCTTTCTAGGTAGCTCATGCGGTAGCTAGAAAGCATGTAACATGAATAGAGTCGCCACCTAAATCAATTACCCTATGTGACGTATGCGCGTATCGTGTTCGACTATATCCAGTCGATTACTGCTACCAGTAGCCACCTATTTGGTACATACGTGCATGGACCTTACATAGTATACGAAGCGTATCTCGCATGGCTACTAGCAATCTATCTGATTGTACATTACTTTTATTGTACTCATTCTATACATAGGTGTATAGAGATAATTTATGATAGCCTATGGACCACGTCTTACCTATTAGGATAGAGAGTTTGTTCGTGGTAATGCATCGGTAACGGTCCCGATGGTCTTGCGTATCATAATCGAGTCGGGTTTTAGCGGTAGGTCTTGTCGAGTATCATGTGCCTGTTGCAGTAACCTGCCATGAAGCGAGCACTATATAGGTATCTTTATCATCATAGGCGTGGTAGATGCTAAGCATAGCAAGACAAGAGGGATGAGGAAGCACTCTATTGCTAGAAAACAATGTGCTACACCGTTGGATGAGTGAGATATAACTAATGATAATAACACATGTATCGTAATTAATTATATAATAATAAAAGAGAGAATACGTAAAATGGTAAACCATACTGACATACGCTAGTGGGTATTCTTTTATGTACAACCTCGTAGTAGTATGGATTTAGTGTTGTAAGCTAGAATCGACTCGTGCTGGCTTCGTAGTTACATGCGCCGTCTACTAAGGAGATAACATTGATGAGTGGGGCATAGGGGATGTATGGTATACCAATGATGCTTACTAGTTGTGTGAAAGCTCGTACGTATTTCTCTATAAATTGACTAGAATTGTCATATATGATAAAATAATGCAAGTGTATGTAAAAGTAGGAGCTGTAGTAGGGTAGGGAGACCTTAATATGAAAAATGAATTATTTGATTTGACACAGTTTTCAATAGACGAAATATTATTATTAGAAAATCAAGTATGTTTTCCGCTATATGTAACGGCAAAAGATGTGGTAAATGCGTATCGTCCATTTTTAGAAGCCATTGATTTAACATATACTCAATATATTGTTATGATGGTGTTATGGGAAGTGAAATCACTTTCTGTTCGTGACTTGGGCCACCGATTATCACTTGATTCAGGTACATTGACACCGGTGTTAAAAAAATTAGAGAAAAAAGGTGTATTAACACGTACTCGTTCTCGTGAAGATGAACGTGTTGTAGATATTACGATTACACAAGCTGGTATTGATTTAAAAAAGGTAGCAGCAAAAGTGCCAGAACAGATGAATGAACGCGTGCAAGGTTTTTCGTTAGAAGAATTTCGCCAACTACGAACATTGTTGAATAAATTACAACGATGCTTAGCTGCAGGCGAAGAAAAGAATAAATAAATGATATACGCCCTACTGTGAAATAACATTCATAGTAGGGCGTATGTGCTAGTTCCATGAGGGTTATAGGACAAAACGTGCTATACATCTAATCCCGTGAATTGGTAAAAGAACAATCATCATTATGAAATCACTCTATACAATGGGGATTATAGGATAAAATGCGCTATACATCAAACTCTATGAATTGATACAAGAATCATCATACTTATGCAAATTACTCCCTACAGGGCACTCCCGTGTGGGAATCGAGTTGTCTAATCTGGATTGTACAATCATATATTATATATGTTAGAGATACGTGGTTTGTACCTATCCGAGGTACTTTTCCATGACATATACTAAAAAGCCTAGTATGCCATTGAAATTTTCAATGGTATACTAGGCTTTTTAGTTGCGTACACATACCGATTATGCGTACGATGGTACAGTAGATTGATGACTGTACACGGTAGAGAGCTTGTTAGTAGCACCTGCTATCTAGTATGACATCCACATAGATATCCATTAGATATACACTTGCTATATATAGTATGTCTTCTACATACTGTGAAAACGAATTGGTCTAGACACTTGTCATAGTACTCACTTGAGTTATCTGATAACACGCACTTGGTTTATTTATATAGACACTCGTCGGTACCTGCTCACTAGAGCAATTTGCTAATAATTAGTAGGAAAATTACTATGACACTTGTCATAGGTTGCTCACTGGAGCAAAATTAGTAGAAAGGCACTTGCCATTATGTATAGAACCACTTGGTAGAAATTGATACGATCACTTGACACTATGTATAGAGGCACTTGCCATTATATGTATATAGTATTGATACAATCACTTGATTCATAGAAAGTAGAAAGAACTCACTAGAGCATATATAATCGCACTTGCTGTTATAGATCTACTTGGATATACGCACTTGCGTACATATATATAGTTAATATCATCATCTCTTAGATAGTTATATCATCAGCACTTGCTAATCATCTATCGTAACTACTTAGCTTTCATCATCTATTCTACACACTTGTGTACTTGTACTGTACTTACAGTACGTATATAGATTGAATTTGTATAACGTAAGATCTTTCGCTATCTATGCTTGTATTATACAAGATTTTTTCTTCATTATCAAGTAGAGTAAGAAAATGAGAATTTAATATAATTAGCTATCATCTGCCTTGGTAAAGAAAATTAGTCCGTTAGATTGAAGTGCCAATAGATTAAAATCTAGTAAACATCGATATAGTTGAAGTATAAGAACGAACAGTATTCCCTATTTTTGTAAGTGTTTATCATGAAGGGAATAACAATAAGCAAAGGATTTGTAATTTGCTAAATAATAATTATTATTATTTAAAAGCTTTTACAAAGAGTATTTTTAATAAGTATGACTAAAAAGTATAGGTATATCTTAAAAAATTATAGATAAATGACGGATATCCTTTTATAGAAATGGATTAATATATTATAATCATAATAAATAATGATTATAGATAAGTATATTATATAGAACCTCTAAAGTTAGAGCTAAGGCGTAGTAACGATAGCATAATCAATAGAGGTGATTTCGATGGGTACAGTTAAAGCGGGCTTTCAGTTATTACATGGATTAGTTAAGTTAAAATGGGTACCAGAAATTTTATTAGCCTTACATGAGGAGAGCAAGTCTTTTTCACATATATTAAGTGCCATTCCTTTGCTAAGTCCTACTGAATTGAATCGCAAATTAAAATTATTACAACAGGAACAAATTATTGAAAAACGCAAAGATGGAAGATATCGCTTGTTATGTTATGGAGAAGACGTGGTCGCTATTTGTGAATTGTTAGTAGATTTTTACCAACGACACCATGAAAAACAAGTCAGTTAGTCGTGCCATCGGTGAATAGGTAATCTGTTATAGGGGCTACGAAAGGATTCCATATGGTGATTACACTGAAAGAGTCGACGCGAGTTTTAATGGATGAAAAGGCGATTCGCACAAACGTATTTGTAAAAGAGCAAGGCTTTCAAAATGAATTTGATGATATAGATGCGACCAGTTTTCATATGGTTCTATACATCGATGGTGTCGCGGCCTGTTGCTGCCGCTATTTTTCTAGTGATAGTGGGGCGTATATACTAGGACGATTAGCTACATTACCCCTCTATAGAGGGCAAGGGTTGGCGCGGTGTATAGTACAAGCCGTAGAAGAACGAGTGGTGCAGGCGGGCGGTATCACTCTACTTCTTCATGCACAAGTACAAGCTCGTCCTTTTTATGAATCGATTGGCTACGCACCACAAGGGGCGATCGATTTCGATGAAGGCGTGCCACATGTATGGATGAAAAAAGACATAGCACTGGACATGTAAAGCGACGTCATAAGGGCATGGAGAGGAATGGTAGATAAGAAGTGTGTACGTCTTGATGTTTTTACAGTTCTATCGGTATGTACGTAGATATCATAGGGTAGTACAAACTATTGGGTTTTACATCACTTGATGCATAGATAGGACAGTCCTATCTATGGCTAGAAATCTATGTTGCCAGTGGTGACGACGGTAGAGGTTGTGGGCAGCATGAACATAGATCGGTGTGTAAATTTAGTTGAAAATATAGTATACTATATGAATTAGAATAGAAGTCGCAACTAGAGTAGGCGTAGTAACAAGTTAGATAAGCATCTATAGGAGGTACTGTAGTGGGGTATATACGGCAACAGCAAGACGTGGCGATGAAGATTTATGGCAATCGTAGCTGGCGTGAAGGACGGCGACGGTGGCTATTTGTGTTGCGGTCGATTAAAAATAGAAAGCAAGTTGAAGCGTTTACTAATTACTTTCAAAACTATGCGCCACTACCAGATTTTTTAGAAAAGCATATAGAAGTAGAAGAAGTGATCAATCGTATTTTCTTCTATGCCAATTCTTCTGCCGCAGAACGGTTACAAGGGATACAAGATCATTTCGATGCATTATCGCAATTGTTTTCTACTGCAGGCATTCAACAGATGTATCGAGATATAGGGTATATGGATGTAGCCGAAGAAGATAAAACGGCGGGCATTACTATTTGGGAATCATCTGAGTTAGGCATGCAAGCAAATTTGGTGTATATACCAGGGCAGCGCAAGGAAGGTTTGTTATCGTTACTCTTGACGATTGACGGCGAAGGACTGTATCATATCAATTTTCGCTTTGAAAAGGATCTAGAAACATCAGAAATCGTAGTACATGTGGGAACGATTCAGGGGTATCCGAATGGATTAGACAAGGCGAAACAGGCAACGAAAAAAATGTATGGCTATCGACCTAAGAATTTTATTTTCTTTATCCTACGTCAATTGGCTACCGTGTTGGGGATTACTCGAATGAAAGCTGTGTCCGATGAGGGCTTTTATACGAATACCCATATGATTCGTGGCAATCGCCATAAATTGATTCGCTTTAATCCATTTTGGGAAGAATTAGGCGGTCACGTATCGCATGATGTGCGTTTTTATGATATACCCGTTACAGAAATGCGAAAGAGTTTAGAGGAGATTAAATCACAAAAGCGGAACCAATATCGTAATCGTTATGCCTTTCTCGATGGCGTTACCGAAGAGATAGGACGTCGATTAGCGCCGTATGTTAGAGTATAGATAACGCTACTAATGACGTTTGTAAAGGCGTTCTTAACAGAGCATATTGTGGGTATAGATATAGGACTGACCTAATACTTCATTTCCCAATGAATAGACAGGGAAGTCCTTTTTATCCATCGCTAGCAGTTTGTGTCACAGATGGTTGACTACTAAGATGCGCATAGAATAAATGGAATGGAAATATTGTCATTATGGTATATATATAGTATAATGATAACACTAAATACTTATAGCATTGGATTATGGCAGTTCTTTGGCCCCGTGCAATGGGAGCCTGTGAATCGTGTCAGGACTGAGAGGTAGCAGCACTAAGCAGTTACTTTCATGTGCCATGGGAACTCCAGAGGGCTGTCATAATCGAGTGCTACAAGCGGCTAAGCAGTCATGAAGGCTGCTTTTTTTTATATACGATCTAGCAGTAGTGGCGCATAGGATCGTGTGCGTGTGAAGTGGTGCGTACTAGCAATGATGTGTTATCAGCGTGCAATGAAAGTTGGTATGACAGAATTTTGACTGTTTCTGATGTATATATGTGGGCGAGAGGCTTTTATTCTAAGAAACTAGGGCCTATGACGCAGTTCATTGTAGGCTAGTGAGTATGGCTGACAGTAAAGCAATGATACTATCTATGATAACGCACGTAGGATAGGCGCTTTGATTCGTGAAATTCTTTGTATGATCATATCGTTTGGAATGAAAAGAATATCATGAGGATATCGTGGATGATGGATACTTTTACCGTGTTAGGTATAGTAAGCACTGAAAGCGATACAATGTGAATGTGTGGGAACGAGAATTGAAGGCCCTGTGTTAGGTATATGCGGCTATGTAGTGGTATAATTTGATTAGAAGACGATTCAGTTGATGACGTAGAGAGGGCGCTTCATCGATGAGTAGAGTAGCCCCATGCATGGACAGATACAGGCATAGCGGTTAGGAAGGAGGCAGCATGGCGTATATTGCATTATATAGAAAGTATCGACCTAAGACTTTCACCGACGTGGTGGGACAACATCATGTGAGCGATACGTTGATGCGAGCCATTCGTGAAGATAAAGTGGCCCACGCGTATTTATTTGCAGGCCCTCGTGGAACGGGGAAAACGAGTATGGCTAAGATTTTTGCACGGGCTATTAATTGTGAACAAGGTCCTACCGATCATCCTTGTAATGAATGTCAATCGTGTCGTCAAATTTTAGAAGGCCAGGCGATGGATGTATTCGAAATTGATGCGGCTTCGAATCGAGGTATTGATGAAATTCGCGCATTGCGGGAAACGATCAAGTTTATGCCCGTAGAGGGGCGTAAGAAAATCTATATCATTGATGAAGCGCACATGTTGACGACGGAAGCGTGGAATGCGTTGTTAAAAACCATTGAAGAACCGCCAGCTCATATTATGTTTATCTTTGCCACTACGGAATTGGAAAAATTACCGGTTACGATTTTGTCGAGGTGTCAACGCTACACATTTAGGCGGATTACGGTGGATGATATTGCAGAGCGGTTACACTATGTGGCGGCGCAAGAATCGATTCCCTTAGACGAGGGAGCGGCACAGTTGATAGCGATTCATGCCGATGGGGGCTTGCGTGATGCGTTAAGTATATTGGATCAATGTGCCGGTATGGCAACAGATACGATTACACCGCAAGTGGTAGAAAGTATTATGGGGCTCGTGAGTAAGAAGTGGATTTTGACGCTCTTTGATGCGCTATGTGCTGGCGATGGCGCTATAGTGTTACGGTGTATCCAAGAAGCACTCGTAGAAGGGCGTGATGCGATTCAGATTGTAGAGGCCTCCATACGTCATATTAGAGCGCTATTAATCGCTAAGGTGATGCCTGAGGCGGATGAGATTAAAGTGTATGACACATGGCAATCGTCTTTTTTTGCACAAAGTGAGGCGATTACGGTGGATGACATCAATCGTTACATTCGCGCTTTGCAGAGGATTCAAAATGATGCAAAACAAGTGGATAATCCGAGGACAATTGTGGAAATGGGATTTTTGGTGCTCTGTTCACAAGTGGCGACCTATGACGATTCTATGGAAACACGAGTATCTGTATTAGAACGGACGGCGGAGAAACGTGATGAAAGTCTGCTAAATCGTGTGGCACTTTTGGAAGCGCAAGTAGAGGCCGCACCGTCTAGTCCAGGTGAAAGGCGAGCGGTGCATGAAGCGACTGGACATGGAGCAAGCTTTCACAGGACGGGTGAAGCACCTAATACGGTAGCGAAAGCGGGCGTGACAGAACCAGAAGTGGGGCGCACACCGCCTCTAGAGGTCCATACAGTAATAGCGACAGACGTGGCCCCCTCAGCCACTACGACGAAGGGCGAAACGCCCTCGGTAGATGTTACTACACCGATAGATACTGTACAGACTGCGTATCGTACGCCACCTCCTAAGGCGCGTACGAGCACTATAGAACAGAAACAATCGCCATCGACACTTCGTGTGACGAGTACGGGGCAAGGTGTGACGATTGGGACGGGCATTGTTCGCACAGATGAATATAGAAACATTCATGGCAAAGTGTTACAATGGATGCAGTGCCACAAAAAAAATATGTGTGCCGGATTTTATCGGTCTGGGCAAGTGGTCTATGTGGATACGAGCCGTGTGGTCATCGTCTTTAACAGTGATTTTAATATCAAGATGGCTTCCACGGAACAGATGATAGCTGATGCGACGGAAGCGTTTGGCGCAATACTCGAGTATCCGATTACGATGGAGGTCATCGGTGCTGGCACGGAGGAAGACCAAGGGTATCGAAGAGCGGCCCATGAGGCTATGAACGCGCGAAGTGCAGCCACTGATACAGTAAACGCAGCACCGTCTAAGGCCTATGTAGAGGCGGCAGAGCAGATGGCGTCACGGCTTACGCGAAAACCGACGAAGACTGTGGAAAAAGAGGTATCGCCTCCTACTAGCGAAGTGATGGTAGAAAGCTTTGCGCAAGATGCATCACCTACGGATAGTAAGGTGACGAACCTAGACGAGGCAGAGACCCGAGTAAAATGGGATATAGAGCACATGAGTGAGGAAGAGAAACAAAATCCCTTGTTAGTAGAAACACTACGATGTTTTTCAGCAGAGGATTATGATATTTATAAAGAATATATTAATGATGAGCAGGAGGAAAAATAATGTTTGGTAATATGGGAAATATGGCAGGTATGATGAAAAAAGTTAAAAAAATGCAAGAAGATATGAAGAAGATGCAAGAAGAACTTAAAACACGTACTGTAGAAGTGTCTGTTGGCGGTGGAGCGGTAGCCGTAGTGATGAATGGGGAAAAAATGATTGAATCCTTAACCATTAATCCGAGTGCCGTAGATCCAGAGGACGTAGAAATGTTGGAAGATTTAGTAAAAGCGGCGATTAATGAAGCAAGTAAGAAAATTGATGACTTGTTAAGCTCTGAAATGGGGAAAGTAACAGGTGGTTTGAACTTGCCAGGTGGTTTATTCTAATATGGCAGCAAATTCGTTAGAACGGTTAGTGGAACAATTTCGACGCCTCCCTGGTATCGGCGCTAAGTCGGCACGTCGCTTGGCATATCACTTGGTAGAAATGGAACAGGATGAGGTAGATCAACTAGTGAATACCATTGTGGAAGCTAAGGCGGCCACCCATCGTTGTTCCTGTTGCTTTCACTTGTCATCGCAAGATCCTTGCGAATTTTGCAGCGACGAACGGCGTGATAGAACGACGATTCTCGTAGTAGAAACGTCACGCGATGTAATCGCCATTGAACGAAGTGGCGATTATAAAGGATTATATCATGTGTTAGAGGGTGCTTTGTCGCCTATGGACGGCATTGGGGCCGATGATATTCGCATTAAAGAACTCATTGCCCGTTTGCGCGATGGCACCGTAGAGGAAGTCATTTTAGCGACGGATCCCGACGTGGAAGGGGAAGCGACTGCGTTGTATTTGGCTAGATTACTACAACCGAGTGGCATTAAAGTGACACGCATTGCGCGCGGTATTCCTGTAGGTGGCGACATTGAATATGCCGATGAATTAACCTTAGGCGGTGCCGTAGTCAATCGTCAAGAAATGTGAGGTATCTATGGATATAGTATCACTGGTAGCATCGAATCCGTTAGTGGCTCAGAATGCTACTGTACAAGAATTACTAGCGAATCCTACGCTGGCCGTCATCGCAGTTATTGTGGTGATTGCCTTGCTGATTAAAATCGCTTTTTATACGATAAAACGAATTGTGTTGAATGTGGCGGTAGGCTATTTGTTTTATCTAGGGGTCAATCATGTTTCTCACACTGCGGTGGATATGAGTTTTTTGAGTTGGCTCTTAACGGCGCCTTTGGGCCCCTTACCCGTTATTGTTACGTGGTTACAACATAATTTCTAATGCCTAGGAGGTCATGATGAACATCAATGCACAACAACGCCGTGTGGTAGAAGAGCTCGATCGCAATCTATTATTGTTGGCGTCAGCAGGTACGGGCAAGACGAATACGCTCGCCTATCGAGTGGCGCACATTATTCGTTCTGGACGGGCTCGTGGAGAGGCGATACTTTGTATGACATTTACCAACAAGGCGTGTCATGAGATGAAAGAACGCATACAATCTTTGGTGGGCATTGATGCAAAAGCTGTGGAAGTAAGTACATTCCACAGCTTTTGTTATAAAATTTTACGAGAAGAAGCGCGTCTCAATGAAATGCTACCATCAGATTTTACCATCTTTGATGAAGAAGATTGTAAAGAGTTATGGCAACCATTAAAACCAGCACGGATGAAAGAGATGGACTTTCAAAATCTTATCATGTGTATCAAGGAATATCGGTCGCTGTATGACTATGATTCGGAGGATGCACGAGAAGATTATAGAAAAACGATTGAACGGCTCTATGAAGAGGAATACTTGAAAATCGTTTCCTATTTTGGTGGCGCCGACAGTCTTGTTATGAAAGAGGATCGTGAGCAGTTTCGCCAGCAAGGGGCAGATATACTCATAGCCTATGAAACAGCTCTACAAGCCGTACATGGTGTAGATTTTATCGATTTAGTAAGCCTCGTGCATCGCTTGTTTAAGGATGAAGTGATTCGAGAACGGTGGCAGAGACGCTATTCGTATATTGCAGTAGATGAAATGCAGGATACGGGCGAACTGGAGTATCGCGTCATGTCCCAACTATGGCCAGGTAATCATGTTTTACTATGTGGGGATTATTTTCAAACCATTTATGAATGGCGCGGATCGAATCCGTTCAAGCTACTTAGAGACTATCAGCGTGACTTTCAGCCCCTATCCATTATTTTTTATGAAAACTATCGGTCCAATCGGACCTTATTTAGCGCCGCCTTTCAAACGCTGGAAGTCATGTTCCCTGACCTAGTAGGATCCATATACGATGTGATGCCACGGTCAGCGAGCCAGGAAGATGGAGAGCCCATCATGATTCATGAGGCGCGATCGGAACGAGAAGAGGGGGCCTATATCTTTCATTCGATTCAAAAGTTGCCAAAGGATGCGCGCACGTGTGTACTGGTGCGCAACAATCGAAAGGCCCAAGACCTAAGCCGACGGTTTGCACAACTTAATGAAGATACACCTAAGGGCGATCAGCGACAGTTTATGATCATCGACGAGTTTAAATTTTTCCGCCGTCAAGAAATCAAAGATGTGATGGCTTATTTTAAATTACTGATAAATCCCTACGATGCGTTGAGTGCCAAGCGGATTATGAAACGCTATGTGAAAGGCATCGGCGAAGGGCGACTACGGGACATCGAACGTGACGAAGTGCGCCAAGCGGGGATAGCGATTACGGACTTTTTACAAATGCCCATTTTTGAAGAAGAACCGTATGCCAAATTATTGACCGCCCTAGAGGAAGGCAATGTGATTGTCTATGACGTGGAAAGTACGGGTACCGATACGACGAAGGATTACATTATCCAAATTGCAGCGATTCGCATTAATGGTCAAGGAGAGGTATTAGACAAGTTTGAACGCTTTATCAAGCCTCCCAAGTCCGTAGGTGATTCAGAAGCGGTCCATGGCTTTAGCGACGACTATTTAGCTACCCATGGAGAGGAGGCATCGGTTGTCCTAGAAGCGTTTACCTCTTTTTCTAAGGGCGCTGTGATTGTGGGCCATAATGTGAATTACGATGTGAGCATTTTAACGAGTGAACTCTATCGTCATCAACTAGGAGAACCCGATTTTATGGCCGTCTATGATACGTTGGCGATGGCACGGCGTTTCTATCCAGACCTACCGAATCATAAACTCGGCTATTTGAGCGAAGTATTTCCCATTTCTCATAAACCAAGTCACAATGCGTACGATGATATTATGGCGACCGCGTTGCTATTGGTGTATATGGTGGATCACAATATTGTGCCCACCCAGGCAACACGTATGGCCATCATTGCCAAGTATAAACATGCCTTTGCCACCATTGCTTCACAAATGGCGACCTTGGCGCGTAAAAGTAAAAGTGAGGCGCCTACGAGCTTATTGGCTTATATTATGAATGAAATGGGCGTTATTGATTATTATAAAGAACGCCATGAAATGGCACGCGTCGAATATATTCGTGATTTATACCGCATATTAGAGCGGTTAGAACAGACAAATACGGCGATGAATGGGCATGATCGATTGCAGTATATATTGCAATTAGCGGCCTTGACCGCTGGCGAAGTGGATTGTCGCATTAAACAGGAACAACGCATCCCTATTATTACCATTCACCAAGCAAAGGGCAGTGAATTTGATTATGTGTGGTTAGCGGGCATGAATGAAGGACAATTCCCAAACTATATGGCGGTGAAAGAGGGGCACATCGATGAAGAAAAACGATTATTCTATGTGGCCTTAACGAGGGCAAAAGAACGGCTAGTGATTACGTATAGCAAAGAAAATGCCTATGGCAGACCGGCTAGAAAAAGTTCCTTATTAGCCTATTTGCCAACAGATCCAACATTTGTAGATACTGTGTAGCATGCTCATGATGTACTCTTTTCATAGTAGGTCGTCATGGCTGATGGCACATGGAAGAATGGATGCGGATAAGGTTGCTTTACCATAGTCACGCTACGACGAGAGGAAATCAATGTATGGAGTACGAGGAGGTACTATGGCAAGAAAAACAAATCGCGCCGATGATATGGTCATTTCTATTACAGAAGAAGATATACAAGGTGGCGCTCATACGGTAGGAGCCATCTTAGATAATCGAGGGCTACCACGAAAGGGCATGAAAAAATTATTCCATGAAAAACTAGTCCTTTTAGAGGGGCATAGATGTACACCGGAAACGCCAGTTGTAGCTGGTGATGAGTTGCGCCTACAGATGATGAAGGAGACTGTCGACTATACACCGATACAAGGGGCTATCACCATTCTATACGAAGATGAGGATCTACTCATTGTGGATAAACCGAAGGGGATGACCGTTAATTCGGGGGGACAAATTTCTTTGGCGAACCTGGTGGCACAGTATTTCAAAGATCAGGGCATTCGGCGAAAAATTCGATTTTTAAATCGTTTAGACCGTGATACGACAGGGTGCATCGTGATTTGTAAAAGTCATGTGGCACAGAGCTTTTACCAACAACAAATGGAAACGAATCAATTTGAAAAATGGTATACCACCGTCGTGGAAGGGCGACTATTTACGCATATAGCACAGATCACAAAGGAGAAGACCTTAGTGGATGGCGCCAGCCTATCGGTGGTGCACCACGAGAATTTGCCGTGCGTAGGGGAACGAGAAGGCACCTCATGCATGGATAAAGACCTACAGGTGATCGCCTTACCGATGAAGCGCAGTGATGATGGCATCCATTATGAGGTAAGTTCGTTGGGGGTCATGACGAAAACGGGGTATCTAGTGCTAGACACGTATGACAGTATGGCGGCCTATGGAAAAGACGCTAGACATTTGTCCGTAACCGATAGATCCTATGCGTCTATGGCTGATGTGGGCCCCGTCACAAACGTGTTGGTGCGACTCTATACGGGTAAAACCCATCAAATACGCGTGGCTTTTAGCTACCTTGGCTATCCCTTGGTGGGCGATACCTTGTATGGAGCCTCTCATACGGGGCATACCTTTATGTTGCGGTCCGTGTGCGTGGCGTTTACCCATATGAGAACAGGAGAGCGCATCGTAGTGCATGCGTAACCGTTTCAGTGCTGCATGTGTAGATGACAAGTAGATGTAAACGTATGCAATAACAAGTGTGTATGACCTAGAATGAGTAGATGAGGTGCTTATGATTTCTATATATCCTACGTGGTATGATGACTTTCAGTGCAAGGCGGACAGGTGTGAACATACGTGCTGCCAAACTTGGGAAATTGATATTGATTTGGCCTCGTATGCACGATACCGAGAGCTGACAGGGCCGTTCGGTGAACGGCTTCGGGCCAGTATAGCCGGTGAGGGGGATCATCATTATTTTGCCCTAAATGAGCAAGGGTATTGCCCGTTGTTGGAAGCGAGTGGATTATGTTCCTTAGTGCTTGCCAAAGGGGAAGACTATTTATGTGATATTTGCCATCATCATCCGCGTTTTTATGGATATGTGAAAGATGGAACAGATCGGACGATTGAACTAGCTGGTGTGGGCCTAGCTTGCGAAAAGACGTGTGAGTTACTGAGTGCGCCTGTAACGAGCTTGGAAAAGGCAGTGTGTGTGCCAACCTCTGATACGGGTATCAGCGAGATAGTAGGTGCTATGGATGTGCCTGAAGAAGATACTTTATACCTTACCGTAGGAGAGGAACATAAGATATATGGGTACACCACGGTAGATCGCCTATTAGCGCAGTTGGGCATAGATTGCACGAAGGAGGATATGGCGTTTGTGCCACTTCCGAATGAAGCGGACTATTTGATGCTGTTGTCGATTCTAGAAACAACGGAACCGATTCATCAGGCCTGGACAGAGGGTTTGTCGTGGCTTACGGCACATATACACGATGTGGTCGCCAGAGCAGAGCACTATCAAACGGTGTATGATAGCGCTCTATTTCAACGGCTCTATCAATACATTATCTATCGGCACATACCGCGCTTGGCGGACGTATCCCTTGAGGCACTCTTGGCCTACGGGCGGGATAGCGCAGAATATATCTTTATGATGGCCGCCGTTCATGGTCATGAACTGGTGCAAATGGCGCGGTGGTCCGAACAAATTGAATACGATACGGATAACGTGGCGCGGCTTTTGGGGATATATGAAAGTATGTTCTCATAGGGGGAGCGTGTAGAGAATCTGATATAAATCTCTTACACCTGTATAAACAGGTGCATTCGTAAATAGGAAGTAATTTGTATTACTTTAGAATTAAGGCACTATAAAAGTAAGGAGGACTAGGAATGATAACAAAATCAAATTTAGAGAAAGCTTTAGATTTAATTGGTTATAAACAAGACAATCAAACTAACCATTTGATAAAACACTATCCAGAATTTGATTGCTTCATTTCTGTTGACTTTGAACATGAAAAAATAAATTATCCTGAAGATAAAGGGTTACTCATTCATAAAAAAACAACATGTAATTTCTCAGAACCAGAAAATTTTGTTGTGTTGGAATGTATAACCAGATTGATGGATAAAGGATATCGACCAGAACATATAGAAATTGAAAAAACTTGGTCTTTAGGGCATGATCAAAAAAGTGGTAGAGCTGATATTTTAGTAAAAGATAGTAGTGGAAAAACTCTTTTTATCATTGAGTGTAAAACATATGATAAAGAATATGATAAAGCGTTAAAAGATACTCTAAATGATGGAGCTCAATTATTTTCGTATTGGCAACAAGAAAAACATTGTAAATGGTTGATCCTTTATACTTCAACACTTGATAGCGATAAAATAACTTATAAAACATGTGCTATCAATTGTAGCGATGACAAAAACTTAATTGAGTTATCGAAACAAGATTCTTCAATTCTTCTTTATAAAAATGCTTATACTGTGCCTGAACTCTATACGGTATGGCAAGAAACTTACGAAAAAAGACTCTTAGGGGATATTTTATTTAGAGATGACTCTATAGCCTATCAAGTAGGTGTCAAACCGTTACGTAAGAAAGACCTTATCGATTTTTCTGGTGATGATAAAGTTGTCAATAGATTTGAAGAAATTCTTAGACATAATAATGTATCAGATAAAGAAAATGCTTTTAATAGATTAGTGGCACTGTTTATTTGTAAACTTGTTGATGAAAGTCGAAAAGTAGATTCAGATGTTGTCGACTTTCAATATAAAGATGGAACAGATACCTATGAAAGTTTGCAAGATAGACTTCAACGACTTCATAAAGAAGGTATGGAACAGTTTATGAAAGAAGATATTTTCTACATACCCGAAGACTATGCAAAAAGAACGATTCAGCAATATACAGGCAATAATAGAAAAGAGTTAATTAAAGAACTTGATAAAACACTACGCATTTTAAAATTTTATACAAATAACGACTTTGCCTTTAAAGATGTTCATAATGAAGAATTATTCCTTCAAAATGGTAAAATTCTAGTAGAAGTTGTAAAGCTATTTGAAAACTATAGAATTATTGGTTCAAATAATTTACAAATGTTAGGAGATCTATTTGAACAACTTTTAAATAAGGGATTTAAGCAAAATGAAGGACAATTTTTTACACCTGTGCCGATCACTCATTTTATTTGGGATAGTCTACCTTTGGAGAAAATAATTAGACAGGATGAAAAAGTAAACTTTCCCAAAATAATTGACTATGCCTGTGGAGCGGGTCACTTTTTGACAGAAGGTTTTGAAGCCGTAAATGATATTTTTATCTATCTTGATTCAGAGATGAAAATAGATTATTCATGGGCAAGAGATAATATTTATGGTATAGAAAAAGACTATAGACTTGCTAGAGTTTCAAAAATATCTTTATTCATGCATGGAGCAGGAGTAGGGAATATTATCTTTGGTGACGGACTGGAAAACTATAAGGAAAAAGAAATTATTTCAGAAAGTTTTGATATTCTAGTAGCAAATCCACCTTATTCTGTTTCTGCGTTCAAACCACATTTAAATCTTAAACATAACGATTTTACAGTTTTAGATAAAGTTTCAAATACAGGATCTGAAATTGAAACTCTTTTTGTAGAAAGAATTTCACAACTTTTAAAGCCTAAGGCTGTTGCTGCGGTCATTCTTCCTTCCTCTATACTAAATAAAGAAAACGAAAGCTTTATTTCAGCACGTGAGTCAATCCTTGAGAATTTTAAAATTAGAGCCATAGTATCTTTGTCTAGCAAAACTTTCGGGGCAACTGGCACAAATACGGTAGTTTTATTTTTAGAAAAATTTGACGAACCGCCTAAAAAAATTGATTTAGTGAAAGATAGTGTGGAATCAATTATAACTGGAAAATCCTTAGAAAATTGGGAAGATGAAAACATATTTAAAGAATATTTAAAAACAATAGACGTAGAGATAGGCGATTATAAAAAATTCATTGATAAAAGCGTAAACTATGACGAATATAAAAATAAATACTTTAAAAATTATACATCAAGCTTTTTAGGTTTAAGCTCTGTTAAAACTAAGAAAAAACAAAAGACTTTTACAAAACTAGAAAAAAATGAGCAAGATAGTATCTTAAATAAAATGTTCTACGACTATGTTTTTGACATTGAAAGAGAAAAAATTAAATATTTTGCCTTAACGTATAAAGAAAGAACCCTTATAATAAATGCACCTAACGACAATAAGGAACAAGAAGAATTTTTAGGCTATAAATGGTCTAATAGAAAGGGACAAGAAGGAATACAGATAACAAACCATGGTGGGAAATTATATAACAATGAAGATAGGCGAGATGAAAATAACCTAGCATCTTTGATTAGAAAGTCATTCTATGGAGAAGAATACTCTATTGATGATTTAGAGGAATACTACTATTATCTAACTACTAAAGATATGCTAGACTTTAGAAGTGTGGGGTTTAATAAGGGAATTGTTATTCAAAGAAAAAATCTAAAAAATGACTATCTAGGGAGTTTTCCTATAGACAATTTAAGCAACATAGCAAGGTACGTAACAGAAAAAGTTATGTATAGGGAGATTAATCCTGATTATTATGTAACCACAGATAATATGTTGAAGGATAAAAGAGGTGTTGCGTTATATGATAAAATACCCAACGTCAATAAAGTAACTCGATATTATGAGAATGATATCTTAGTATCAAATATTCGACCATACCTGAAAAAGATTTGGCTGGCAGATCATCAAGGTGGATGTTCAAATGATATATTAGTATTTAGAATTTTAGATAATAACAGGATTCTTCCTGAATATCTTTATGAAATTATGAAAGATGATGCTTTCTTTGACTTTATAATGTCAACTGCTAAAGGTATTAAGATGCCACGTGGTGACAAAGAAAAGATATCTGATTATCTAGTTCCAATTCCATCTATACAACAACAAAAAATAATAATTGACGAATTTAAGAAAGTAGATAATAAAATAAATGAAGAGAAAGAATTATTAGAACAATATGATAAAGATATTAAATCAAAATTTGTCGAGATGTTTGAAGGGAAAAATTTTGAATCTAAAAAGTTATCAGATTTATTTTCTTTTCAATTAGGAAAAACTCCATCAAGGTATAATAATGAATACTGGAATAAAATTGGATATAAGTGGATTTCAGTTGCGGATATGGGAAATTATGATAGATTTACAAGTGATACTTCGGAATTTATAACTGATAAAGCTATTATTGATACAGGTATAAAACATGTACCAGCTGGTACTGTTATTATGAGTTTTAAATTAACTATTGGAAGAACAGCAATAACATCAGAAAATATCTATACAAATGAAGCTATCATTGCATTTTTAAATAGGGGTAAAAATTATGTTGACAACGATTATTTACGATTGTATTTATCTATACATGATTGGTCATCAGGAGAATTGAATGCTATTAAGGGAGCTACTCTCAATCAATCATCTATAGGAAATACGGTAATAAAGATTCCACCAAAAGACCTACAAGACGAATTTGCATCTTATGTAGAAGACATCGACAAATTGAAATTTGAAGCCAATGAAAGAAAGAAAAAAGCAGAAATAGAAAAAGAAAATTTAATAGATAAATACTTTAGATAAAATAAGCCCACCAACTTGTTATCTGCATTTTATTTTTCAAGGAGGATTTTATGAAAAATTTAGTGATTACAGAAATTATGCAAGACATGGTGGGCTATTTAAATAATGAACAGTTGGAAAAACTTGAAAAGACTTTACATCACACATTCTGGAATAAGGAAATCATAGAGAAGGATGATTCAAACCTAAGTGATGATTTTGATTACTTAGCTGAGTTTCTATCCGCAAAAAAAGTTGAAGGTTGCTCTGAAAGAACTCTTTCCTATTATAAAAGCACTATAAAAAAGATGATGAATAGTATAAACAAGATCGTAAAACAAATAGAAACCAGCGATTTACGTTCTTATATTGCTTCATATGCAGATACCAATGAGGTAAGCAAAACAACCCTTGATAATATAAGGCGCATCATATCAAGTTTCTTTTCTTGGCTGGAAGAAGAAAACCACATTATAAAAAGTCCAGCAAGGCGTATCCATAAAATAAGAACAGGAACTACAGTAAAAGCAGTTTATACAGATGAAGAATTAGAGTTATTAAGAGATTCTTGTAAAAATATTCGAGACTTAGCTATAATAGACTTTTTATCATCAACTGGAGTTCGTATAGGAGAGTTGACGAAAATAAATATATCAGATATTGACTTTGATAAAAGAGAGTGTGTTGTGTTAGGAAAAGGAAATAAAGAAAGAATCGTATATTTTGATGCAAGAACTAAAATTCATATGTTAGACTATCTTGAAAGTAGGGTTGATGATAATGAAGCTCTTTTTGTATCTTTACATAGCCCCTACAATAGGCTAAAAATATCAGGAGTTGAAATTAGACTTAGAAACCTAGGAGAAAAACTTAATATCGAAAGAGTCCATCCTCATAAATTTAGAAGAACCCTGGCAACAAAGGCGATTGATAAAGGAATGCCTATAGAGCAAGTTCAAACACTTTTAGGGCACACAAAAATAGACACCACTTTGCATTATGCAATGGTAAATCAAAATAATGTAAAACAGTCTCATAGAAAATATATAGGTTAATTCAAATCAAAATTTGTCGAGATGTTTGAGAAAAATTTATATAAGAAACAAACTATTGAAAATTTATGTTTTGATGGTAGAGGTAGAGTTATAAATCAAGATTATATAAGATTAAATTCAGGGAAATATCCAGTCTATTCATCACAGACAACAAATCAAGGAATTTTTGGTTTTATTGATACTTTTGATTTTGATGGAGAATATGTAACGTGGACTACTGATGGAGCAAATGCAGGCACTGTATTTTACAGAAACGGTAAATTCAATTGTACTAATGTTTGTGGAACTTTAAAAGCTAAGACCGTTAACATAAATATGATATATTTATCTTTTGCACTAGGTATGGTTGCTAAAGACCATGTAAGTCATGTTGGTAATGATAAGTTAATGAATGAAGCTGTAAAAAAAATCTTGATTCCTGTGCCACCTAAAGAACTACAAGACAAGTTTGCATCCTACGTAGAAGATATCGACAAATTGAAATTTGTGCTATGTACAGCAACTTCACCCATTTTAGTCACCCTATTGTGAGTAAAGTGGGTGAAGTTGCTGTATGTTCGTTATAAGAGAAGCCAACTAGCCATTTGCACCGCTTACGCCTTTCATTTATAGTACAAGCAAGCGCTACAGTTAAATTTGCAATAGCTATTGCTCGTATGTACGAGAAATGCATTTCTCCGTAGGGAGATAGTGAAATGAAAACAATGATAGGCGAAGAAAAAGCACGATTGATGAGTGATAGAGAGTTAGTGGCAGCGTACCGCAATCATATAGAGGGGGCGCTAACAGAGATTTGTCGACGCTATGAGCGATTGGTACTTAAATATGGGCATAATAGTTTCGCCATTACTTTAGGCGAAGATTTGTTGTCGGAAATGTGGATGGCTTTATTTGAGGCCGTGGAGCAGTATGATATAGAGGGGCCCGTTCAGTTTGCGGGATTTGCGATGAGCAAGATTCGCTTTGCCAATTGGAACTTTTACAAACGATGCAGTAGGAATTGGGAGCGTGAGCAGTTGTTGCAATATACTCATAGCGGTGAAGAGAGCTTTAAAGAGATTGCGTGGGAAGATATACGATCCTTGGCAGATACGGAAGGGGAAGCCTTAAACGCGATGGAGCGACACGATGCAAAGCGGCGCGTGATGGCGGCCTTGGGAGAGTTGGAAAGGACGAATCGGTATATTATGTATTGTGTATTTTATCGCGGTGAAACGATGGCGCAGGTAGGAAAACGGATGGGGTGCACACGGCAAGCGATTCATTATCGATATAAACACGCATTAGAGGCGCTCCGTAATCGCATCGGTGATGATATGCGAAGTGAGTTTTGAGGGATAAGGACTTGTCGGTGAGGGGTGAGCCCTCGTGAACATGGTATGGCTAGCTGTAGCTATCTTTGTTGAGGTGATAGCGGTATTTCTTGTATGATGAAAGTTAGTGATTTTGCTACCTTATGAAGTTGATTCGTAGGCTATGGCCGATACATTTGTTACAAAGAACGTTACTAATCGGTAGAACGATAGCATGGACTACATTCAGTATTGAACTTGATATAACGTAAAAGGGGGCATAGTGCCCCCTTTAGTATATAGGATGAAAAACAGACGTAAAAGATGGTTACCATTGTTAAGTTGTGAGTGCGATGATGAGGAACGAATTTGTTGGAGTATTATTTTTATAATAATCTGTTTTAAAAACAGAACATTTGTACTATACTATAGATATAAATTAAGTGATAAGGAGATATATTTGATTTATAATTAATAGTTTTTTGTTTTATAGTTGATTAGAATCTGTATAACTTACGTGATATATATTAATATAAAAGTAGTGTATACAAGCAAATAATTTAAAGGGAATACGCATTTTTTTACATAGATAAATGGAAATGTATATAGAAAAAATCTATCAGTGTATTAAATAAAATAAAAGCTAATTCAGATTAAATACAATGAATGAAGTGTATAGGAAAAAAAGGAGGGAAAATGCTATAATATTAAAAATGAGCGGGGGTTGGATTAGATGGAAAATAGCTTTTTTATAAAACAATCAGAAAAAGATAGAGAACTATACATAAAACTGTTAGAAGTTACAGGTTCTTTATCAAATTTATTTGCAGAGAGTAATAATCCATTTTTGTATTATAGAGCTATGGAAAATATATTTTGTAAAGCATTCAAGGCGGATAATTTATCAAGGAGTGATATTTCTGCTGATGCAGGTAAAGATGGTATTGGAATAGGATTAAAAACATTTTTACAGAGTAATGGTAAAACGTTTCAGAAAATTGCAGAATTTAATAAAGAGTCATATTTATTACAAGGTCTAGAAGGATTAGAATTAGTCAGAATGGTTTCTAAAATGAGGAATGAAAGAGTTAAATCTACCATGAGGATCTGTAAATTATCGGACATGATGTATCATTTAATTACTAGAAGTAATAGATATATGGCTATTTATGAAGAACATATGGATTTTATCGATATTGAAAAAATCAAATTAAAACAAATAAATAAAACCACGATACACTTTACAGATAATATACATGATTATAATTTTAGTATCTCTAAAAGTACATTGTTAAAAAGATTTGATACTTCAGATAAGAAAAAAATATGGGGATTTCATGTAGATATTTTAAAAGATCCTTATGAGTTTTTGTTATCTGCAAAAGCGCAAGAAGATGCCAGTGCTGTGTGGAGTAGTGAGATAAAAGCTGGTGAAGATTACATAGTATTGCCATTATATAGTCCAAGAACACAAAATGTAGAAAAACATTCGGGACTTAATCAATGGAATGCAAATGGTAGAGCGAGAGATGAGAATGAAGTGTATGTATCAATACCAAGTTGGATACATAAAGCTAAGCGTAATTTTTTTAGATATAGTACAAATGACAATAGAACCGAGCCATTTGATGTAAAATTACCAAATGGAAGTGTATTGAGTATGAGAGTAGCACAACAAGGTGGTAAAGCATTAATGAGTAATCCTAATTCTGCATTAGGGAAATGGATTTTAAGAGATGTGCTTGATTTAAAACCTGGGAATTTAGTTACTAAGGGACAACTCGATATAATAGGCATAGACAGTATAAAGCTATCAAAGATGGAAAATAATATGTATCGGTTGGATTTTTTAAAGTCTGGTAGTTATGAAGACTTTGAAGAGAATTATAACAGATGATGTGAAAATATAATCAGTATTTCTGATTATATTTAAAAAGTTATTTGTAGCATGTCGCAAAAGGAGTAAATAATGAAAGTAGCAGGTTTTTTTGCGGGTGTTGGTGGTATAGAATTAGGCTTTTCACAAGCAGGGTTTGAAATTGTATGGTCAAATGAAATTGATGAAAAAGCAGGAGCTACTTTTAGAGCAAATCATAATACACCTATAGTAATAGATGATATCCATAATATTAGTGCGGACAATGTGCCACATGTAGATGTAATTGTAGGTGGATTCCCTTGTCAAGCTTTTTCTATAGCGGGCTATCAAAAAGGTTTTGAAGATGAACGAGGTGAAATATTTTTTCAACTTGCAAGAATGATTAAAGAAAAAGAGCCAAGAGTTATTTTTATTGAAAATGTAAAGAATTTATTAGGACATGATAAAGGAAATACTTTTAAAGTTATTAAAGAAACGTTGGAGAGTTATGGCTATCATTTAAAAACTATGATATTGAATGCAAGTGAATATGGTAATATACCACAGAATAGAGAAAGGATATATATTATAGGATTTAGAGATAAGAATGATTTATACAATTTTAGAAGTATAGAGCCAATAAAGTTAGATGCTAAAATAACTGATATTGTAAATTATGATGAAAAAGTAGATGATAAATTTTATTATACAGAAAAAAACTGTGCATTTTATGATGAATTAATAAAAGACATGACAAATATAAATACTTTATATCAATGGAGAAGAGTATATGTGAGAGAAAATAAATCTAATCTTTGTCCAACACTTACGGCTAATATGGGTACAGGTGGTCATAATGTGCCTCTTGTTTTAACTAAGTATGGGATTAGAAAATTAACACCTAAAGAATGCTTCTTATTTCAAGGGTATCCAAAAAGCTTTATATTGCCGAATGATATTGCACAAAGCCATTTATATAAACAAGCAGGCAATTCGGTAGTTGTTCCAGTTATTACTAGATTGGCGAAAGAAATTATGAATGCTATTAAGCGGAGTGAGAATATAGAAATAGAATAAGTAATGGCGTCTATACATATATAAAGTAGAGATATAAATTGTTTTATGAGTACATTAGGGTCGTAGTTGATTTAGTTAAAGGTATAAAAAAAGATATGTCTATCAATTTGTAAAAGCTACATAAGAATTAGATCTTTAGCCACAGATGATTGTGTTGTTATTACTTTGTATAGGTAGCGTACAGTTATTATACTTTAAAAGTTTATGTTCAACATATTTTACCCTAATATAGTCCCCTTCCCATCATCACAACAACCGACTAATGATTACGCAAGAATACTCTTTGACAAGAGTATTCTTTTTTTGTTCGTAAAAAAGGAACCTATGTATGATACGTACTACCTTCTTAGGTTGTGATTCATAGCGATACACGAAGGATGTAGCTTAAATTAATTTACTCATCACTGGATGCATTACCTCATATTCTTTGATTTTAGGCGATTATAGGCGATTTTAAGGTAAAATACTAGGCTTATAAGAAAGTTGCGTTTTAGTAATGGTTGAACATTGTATATTTATTTTAAAAGATAAATAAATACTTATAGGATGATTATTATATAAATAAATAAGTACATAAATAATTACGATAAAAGTACGCTCATACTATACGTATGTACTCGGTCTATGGATGAGGTCAAGTTATGTGGGAGCATAATGTGTAAGGGGCATAAAAAATCATGGACCGCACCATACAGGCAAGTTGATTATGAAATATAGCGTTTTTTAACAAAACGCATAATTCATATATAGAATAGTCATATTGGATTGATAGGATATAACATTTTAGCTATAATTTTATTGAAAAAGATTAATATCATTTTTCAAGTTTGTTGTATGCAATGCGTTTGATAGCAGGTGCTAGGAGGAGTAGAATGGGTAGAATGGTAGAAGTAGAAGCAGAATGTGATATGCCACAAACGTTGAAACGGTTTAATTCGCTAGAGGTGAAAGCGAATTCCTTAGGTGGAGTTCAGAGGTTAGTGATGGCAGCGATTCCCTTTTATGATGGAGGAATCGATAGTACACTCGTTGTTTATGAAGATGGAAATTTAATGATTGAGCATACATCGGTACGCCGTTTCATTCATCACATGGCAAAAGCGCGAGGATTACAGTTGAGTTATGTGCGCCAGATTGAAATGGGAGACCATATTCGTGGCTATACACTGCCCTTTACCATTGACCCGTTGCATACTTTTATTATGATGAAATGCCGCAATCATCCGATTGGGCGAGATCCAGCATATGGTTATTTCAATAGTTATCTATTATTTTCTGGTTTATTTGCGTCCACCACGACGAAAGAATCGGCCTTTGTGATTAATAGAACGTGGCAGATTCCTATTTATTTAGGACTTCGTAGTATTCATAGTAAATTATGGCACGCCTATGAAAGTCATCGCGCGTATCTATGCGATTTAAAATATATGTTAGAGTTGCCATGCAATAGTCATGTATGTCATAATTATAGTAATCAATATATACAGTCCTAATGATAGAAAGGGGTCTATTATGAACACTACGGATTATGATAGCATGTACCCGTATACGGGTGGCAATCAGTATTCTACTAAATTTTGGGAAAATTTTGTATATGTTACAACGCATAAGTATGCTGATTTTCATGGACGTGCTTCACGGGGCGAGTTTTGGCGTTACACGTTAGTCGTATTCCTTATATCCGCCATTCTTCCTCTATTGGCGATGGCTATTTTTAGTGATGGGGTTGGGGATGCGTTGTCGGTTATCATATCCATAGCTTTGTTCTTACCGTCGTTGGCACTATCGGTGCGTCGATTGCATGACATCGATAAATCGGGCTGGTGGGTATTGATTCAGATTATCCCATTATTGGGCGGTTTATATTTGTTATATTGCAATGTCCGTCGTGGCGATCCTCAAGCCAATCGATTTGGTCCAAATCCGATTCCAGAAGAATAACAAGATAGGTCTATGCGTACCATCTTGTGTTACTGAGTTACTATAGAAATACATGCATGTTGCTGATGTTGAAAGTCGGCAATGTGCATGTTTTTTATTGTGGCATGGAAGGTCATGGATATGACTTTCATCAAAAGTGGGCGCCTTATCATAGAAAAGAGGGCGTGCATAAGGTGCGTGTATGAGTGCCTTGTCAAGTGATGGGTTCGTTTATACCTTATAGACGCAAAAGCACCGATTGCTCATGATAGAAAGGGGGGGTAAGAGCAATCGGTGCTTTTTGCATACTATATAGTTAGGTGTTATATAGTTCATCAGTTATTGATACATATATAGCAGATAATACCTATATAAGCTATATCTATGGTAAATAGATAATCGTAGGAGTGGTAGATTATCTATGAATATTAGTCGAGTGTATTGGATTCAGTTTGCATAAGACCTTGGGCATTACGGAATTCAATGTCTTCTTTTTGAGCTTTTAATGTAGGATCCTTAGGCGTACCGAGTAGACGTCCATAAAGGAAGTGGTAGGCAAGGAACGCTACGATTGATACGATGGCGGTCAATAGGAACATGTTGGTGAAACCGACGATTTCTTTCACACCGCCTAGTATGTAAGGTCCTACGCCGATACCGATATCAAGGGCGATAAAGTATGTGGAAGTGGCGATGCCGATGCGATGGTAAGGAACCATTTTAACCACAAGGGCTTGTCCGTTTGACATGTACGTACCATATCCTAACCCGACAAATACAGCGGATAATAGAATCATCCAACTAGCGCTAGCATAGGCAAGTAAGATAATGCCGATGGCAAGGGAAATGAAGCAAGGGTATAAGACAAAGTTTTCCCCTTTTTTATCAAATAGAATGCCAAGACCAGGACGGGTGATGGTGATGATAACGGCGTAGACTACAAAGAAGAATGTGCCGGCTTGTACCATGTTAATTTCTCGTGTGTAGGAAGCCATGAAACCGAGCACACCAGAATAGGCCAACCCAACAAGGATAGAAATGAGGGTAACAGAGTTTACACGAGGTTCTAAGTAATCTGAAATGTGAAATGCTGTATGTGCGCCTTTTGGTGCGGAGAAGGTAGGTTCTTTAAATTTCATTAAGAACGCGCCGATAATACAAAGAATAACTAAGGCGACACAGAAGTAAATGATAAAATCGAAACTTGTTAAGTGCAATAAGAAAATGCCGAGGAATGGACCGATAGCAGCGGCCAAACTTGTGCTAAGACCGTAGTAGTTGATACCTTCGCCACGGCGTGCTTTTGGAATAACGCTAGCGATAATAGTACTTGTTGCTGTGGAAGTAATACCATAGGCAAAACCGTTTATAAAGCGAACGATATCAAGGACTGCAAGGTTTGGTGTGTAAAAGTAAAGGATGGTAGACACCAAATATATAAATAAACCGCCGTATAAGACTTTTCTACATCCGAGCGTACCTACAAAGCGACCAGCAAATATACGAGCCACGACGGTACCAATGATGTAGATGCCGACTGCTAACCCAGCTTGACTAGCACTGGCGTGAAAGTTATCTTTAGCAACCACGGCGATGATTACCATGAGTAAGTAATAAATTAAAAATACTAATAAGTTGATGATTGTATCCAACACAAAGGGCATTGTCCACAATCGTTCTTTTGAATCAGCCATTGTATAACACCTCTATTTTCATATTTTTTTCTATAGTTTTTAACTGATGTAGATGATTATAAGACTAAGAAAATAACTTGTAAAATGATAAAATGAGAATACAGTTATAATATTTTTTTATAAATTAATTATAGGCGTGTTGAAAAGTAATATTCATAAAATAAATTAATAGAGTGATGCTATAAAAAAGAAATGGGTACACAATCGTTGATAAAATATAATAGTGTAAGGGTGTGTTATTTTTTGTCATTGCAGATAATTCTGCATAGATTTTATTAATAGCATATCTTATATGTATAAAAGTTGCTTGCAAATAAGAAAATAAATGCCTCTGTTTTGTCAATGTTTCTAGGCACTGGGACGGAGGTATGTTTGCTATGCATAGAGGATGAGTGTATGAGTGTATCATTCGGCATAAAACAGAGAAAACCCGTTGTGATAGGGATGGTATCACAACGGGTTTTCTCCGTAGATAGGAATATATGATCGTTCATGTGCTGCGTTTGATGATTGAAAGGTTACAACTCATGAACGATATGTCCAATATAATGATGCATCAATGTAGCCTAAGTAGCAGAAGAACTCACAATCGATAGTAAGTGTTATTATTTCAGTGCCTTTACTGGATAGGGTTATGGATTAGGCGCCAGCTCGTTGGGCTGTTTGGATTGGTTCTGTAGGTTGTACATTTTGCGTAGGTACAGTACTAGCCACTGGCGTTGCGTTTGGTACGTCTGGTGTAGTAAGGCCTAAGGTCAAGTCTTGAATCATCTGTAAATCTTCTAATGGTGAACGACCGCCTGTTGTCAAATAGCCACCAACCATTAAACCGTTTAAGCCACCAGTTAAGGCGTAGGCTTGTAAATCACGAAGATTTACTTCGCGACCACCAGCGGTACGAATTAATGCTTTTGGCAATACGAAGCGGAATACGGCAAAGGCACGAAGTATTTCAAAAGGAGTCAATCCTTTATTATGTTCAAAAGGAGTGCCTTTGATAGGATTTAGAATATTTAATGGCACCGAATCAATGCCTAATCGTTTTAGCTCAAAAGCCATTTCTACTCGTTGGTCTAAGGTTTCATTCAAGCCTAAAATACCACCGGAACAAACGCGAATACCTGCTTTTTTGGCATTTTCAATAGTACTCATTTTATCCTCATAGGAATGGGTGGTGCAAATGTCTGGGAAATGGCTTGGTGCCGTTTCAATATTGGAGTGATAGCGAGTTACACCAATTTCTTTTAGGGCGAGAGCTTGTTCATAGGTCAATAATCCAAGGGAACAACAAATTTCGAGGCCCACTTCGTTACGAATGCGTGTTAAGGCATGGAGAATTTGATCAAATTCATTAGGGTTGGTGGTGTTTCGTCCGCTAGTAACGATGGAAAAGCGAACGGCACCAGCTTCTTTCGCCTTTTTAGCCGCATTGACGATATCATCTTCTTTCATAAATGGGTATACAGTAACCCCTGTATCGTGATGGGCCGATTGGGCACAGAATTTACAGTTTTCTGGGCATTTGCCGGAACGAGCGTTGACGATGGCGCAAATATCTACCTTGTTATCGTTGTAGTGTTGACGAATTTTGTCGGCCATGGCCAATAAAATCATTGTATCTTCATCGGGTGTGCGAATGAGTTCACGCGCCTCTTCTACGGTGATTTCACCACCGTCTAATACCTTTTTTGCATATTGAATAATTGTTTCGTAATGACCGACTTGGGCCTTAGGATGATTTGTGTCTCTCATAATTTTTACCTCACATATATTGTTAACCTAACCTATTGTTTATAGGTTGATAGTATAAGGCTATTATATATCTCATAGGTGTAATCGTCAATCATGAAAGAAAATAAAGGTTAACAAAAAAAGAAAACTAGACCTCCTGTTGTGGACGTAAGAAAAAGAGAACTAGGGGTGAAAGAGAGAGGAGTTTTATGCTATAAGTGTATAGAACCGATGAGAAACGTAACGCACGTTATACCAAGTCCTACAAAGAGCGTAAACTAGCATATAGGAGCGCATGTGTTATGGACGCAAGAGAAAGAGGGCTAGGGGTGAAAGACAGAGGAGTTTTATGCTATAAGCGTATGAAACCGATGAGGAACGTAACGAGCGCTACGCCAAGGTCCTACAAAGAGCCTGAACTAGCATATAGGAACGCATGTGTTATGGACACAAGCGAAAGAGAACTAGTGGTGAAAAACAGAGGAGTTTTATGCTATAAGCGTATGAAACCGATGAGGCGTGAACGGAATGTGTGAGCATCCGTAGAACTGCGCGTGAAGAAGCGACTTTTAAAATGATAGATACGAAACGCTTTACACGACATAAAGGTAACCCTTACACGACATAAAGGTAATTCTTATATGATATAAAGATAAATAAGGCTAAGTCTTATAGGATATACAAGTAATTCATCATGTATCACGAAATGAGTAATCATTACAGCTATATCTTACACGATATGAAGTTAAATAAGGCTAAGTCTTATAGGATATACAAGTAATTCATCATGTATCACGAAATGAGTAATCATTACAGCTACATCCTACACGATATGAAACTAAAAAAGCACTGTTTGTCATATTGGAAGCGGGTTCATCAGATACAAGGGGGAACGTTTACATAGGGCCTATGAGTTAGTTCTTAAACTTTTACATAGGATACATGACTAGTCATCAAACTTTTATATAGGAATATACGTCGGCATCAAACTTTCACATAGGAACATGGACAGTCATGGATAGGTCTATTCATTTCTTATAGGTCTATGTGGTACAATACAGGTACTAATGAGTGTGCCAGTAGAACGTGGCGCTTGGCACGCAACGATTACGGATAGAGTCGTTGATTACCATGTATGGGTGTACCACGTATGGTATAGATGATTATGACGACCATGACGGGTCGTAGTAGATAGAATTGAGAGAGGATGATTCGATGCAGCCATTTCGTTTTATTCAATGTGGCGATTTACATTTGGGTACGCCTTTTTCCTATGTGAAGATGGATAATCCACAAGTTAATCAAGTGGTGGCTACTTCGACCTATCGGTCATTTGAGCGTATCGTAGAGCTAGCTATTGTAGAAGGGGTCGACGCTCTATTCATTACAGGGGATGTTTACAATAGTGCGGATCATAATTTAGCAGCTCAGGTGCAATTTGTTCGTTTGTTGCGCCCGTTGGAAGCAGCACAGATTTCCGTTTATATTGTGCAAGGTAATCATGATCCTGCTGAAAGTTGGCAGGCCCATATCGCCATGCCGAGCAATGTGCATATATTTTCAGATACCGAGGTGGAACGGATGCCGCTTATGGTAGGAAATGTTGAAATTGGTGGTATTTATGGTATCAGTTGTGGTCACGGTAATGAACGAGTGTCGCAAGTGGAGAACTTTCAGAAATGGGATAGGGACGAGTTTAGTATTGCCATGATGCACGGCACCGTAGGAGGCGTTAGTACGGAGCATATGACGGTGAATCCTTGTACGCAGGGAGCACTGCTAGATAGGGGCATGGATTATTGGGCGTTAGGTCATATTCATAAGCGGAGTGTAGTACATCAACAGCCGTATGTGGTGTATGCAGGCAATTCCCAAGGGTTACATAAGAAAGAAACGGGACCGAAAGGTTGTTATTTGGTACAGGTGGCCAGTAATGGTCATTGTGAGTTGACGTTCAAGGAAACGAATGCGGTGCGTTTTGAACACGTGGATATTCCGATTGACTCACTTCATACAGAAGCGGAAATGGTAGAAATGATACGTCATCATAAAGAGATGATACGAACGAAGGTGGCGGTACCTGTGTTGCTAGACATTACATTGACGGGGATGGGCCCTATGTATCGGTTGTGCGCAGATGAACAAGTGCGCCAAAGTTGGTTGGTTGCATCGCAAGAAGATGAAGCACATCGTCATCAATTTGTCATGCCTTATGAAATACGAAATGCATCTGAGCCAAAGATGGACCTTGCTATACGCCTTCAGGGCGCTGATGTGGTAGGCGACTATTTGCGGGCCTTTATGACGATAGGTGAAGGACGACAGATTATAGAAGAGCGACCTGAAATGAAACGACTAGGTCCCTATCAAGCATTATTAACAGATGAGTTGATTGAGAGGGCTTTACAGCGAGCAAAAATAGAGGGTGCCATGCGTTTAGCAGGAGAGAGCGATGAAGATTAAACAGTTACAGTTAGAAGAATTTGGACCCTATCGAAATTGGTCGTTTACGGCTGGTCAAAAGGGGGTACAACTGATATATGGAGCCAATGAAAGCGGTAAAACATCGCTGTTAGAAGGAATGCGTACCATTTTGTTCGGAGGCAAGGCCAAAGGGTATGCTACTTGTATAGGCTCTATGATTGTGGAGCATGAAGGACACGATTATTATATTGGTCGCCATCAGAAACGGCTTGACTTTTATCCGCTTGGTGAAAGTCCGATTACCCAAGAACCTGCGGCGTATTGGTGGCATGGGTTGAGTAAAAAAACATACAACCGTATTTTTGCCTTAACCTTGGCCGATTTACAAGGGGTACAAATCGTACAAGAAGTAGATGTACGAACACGTTTTTTTGGCGCCGAAGGTGGAGAAAGTCTTAGTGCGGTGGTGCAGAATATTGAAAAGGCGTCACAAGAGTTATTGGTTACGTCGGTGAATGGAAAACGAAAAATCAATCGTTTAGTAGAAGCGTTGCAGCAAAATCAATCGCGGATTGCGGAATTATCCGCTCACGAGGTGACGTATCGGCAATTACAACAACAACTGGATAATACGATTCTTACAGAGCGCGAATTGTTAGACCAATTACAAGAGCGACAAGCGTATATCCACAGTGTTGATTTGGTGTTACAAGCGTGGGAAACCTATGGACGTGCAGAAGAGGCAAAGAAGCAAATTAGCATGTTAGCATCGGTTAAGCAGTTAGAGCGCGATCGCTTTTTAGCGTTGGATCGTGAGCTTAACCAATGCCGCGAACATATGCAGATTTGGAGAGATAAAGAAGCGGGACTTATGCCGGATCATTTCAGTCCTCAATCCCCATTAGGTGTATATGCACAAGATATTGAAGAATTGTATCAAGAGGTGTCTAAATGGGATCAATTACGGAAGGAATGTAAACAAGGCGAAGCCTATTTAGAGAAAGTACAAGAGCAATTAGCCTTGTCACGGACATTGCATTCTGCTTGGCGCAGTGATGTGCCTATGGATACGGACATCAACTGGTATGAAGGAGAGCGCTTGGCCAACCAATTGCGCATAGCCACCGCCAATTATGAACAGTGGCAAGCAAGAGAACCAGTATTGCCGAAAGAGTTAGAAGGTCATGAAGCGGTTGTGAATGGTTCGCCTAGACCAACTGTATCGCCTGAGGCGGTACAAGATATACGCCGAGCCTATGCGGCGCTACAAGACGTACGTGCAGACCAGAAAGAATGGATGAGCAAGAGGAAATGGTGGCTCAAGGTCACTACAGTCGCATGGGTCATGGCGGCTATTGGCATTTTTATGGTCCTTCTTGGCGTAGCACTAGCTATGATGCCCTTATGGATAGGGATAGCACTCTTGGTGATAGGGATTAGTGGGGGCACGTATAGTTATTGGCAAGGCCATAGAGCGAGTACGAATCAGCAAGAGATGGCAGTGTCTGTTGCACATAAAGAAACAGCTCTTCGTCAGTTAGCTCAGCACTATGAGGTGCCTATGCCGACGAGTGAAGTGGATTTACAAGAGATAGAACGGGCTCGTGCCATTACTGCTTCTATGACGCAAGACGTGACCTTGATGAAAGCCCATGCCTATCAGGAACTATGTGCACACTGGCGAGAGGAAGGAAAGACATTAGAAACGGCGAAAGCAGAGGCGCTACGAGCTTGGCAACATTGGTTGCCAGAGGCAGCTAGACGGACGCTAGTGGATACAGATTTTTTTGCTATGAAACAAGAATATGACCGCTACCTAGAACAACTACACCTTTTTAAAGGCTATGAACGTCGCATGGAAGAACATCGAGCGGCACTCAATGCCATTGAAGAGAGAGCACATACGTTATGGGACAACGTGGGGATGAAAACCGCGGTGATACCTAGTGAAATGAGGCGCTTGTATCGCCTGTTAAAAGAGTTTCGTCAAAAAAAGATACGATGGGAACAAAAGGAATCGCAACGGAAAAATTTCCGTGAAGAATTTGATCAGTGGAATCGAAAAGAAAAAGATGTATTACTTGCTCAAGATGAGTTAATTCAGCGTAGTGGATTGCAGTCTGCTGCAGAATATCGGCAACAACTATTGCGTTACGATCAATTGAAGCAATGGGAAACAATTTACCATCAGAGCCGCATTCAATTAGATTTGATTGCAAAGCAAGATGATAATCCAGATATTCTATATCGTCGATTGCGTGAAGGAAACTATGATAAATGGGTGTCCGAATCGAAACATAACGCAGATGAAGTGGCGATAGTAGAACAAAAACTAGCAGACCTTTATGAAAAACGGGGAACGATTACGGAAGCGATGCGCACATTGGCGGATGATGTAGTCTTGGCAAATACGTTGCAAGAACGAGAAGCGTTGGAAAGTGAATTATCTGAGGCCTTAGAAGAATGGGCTACACAAGTATTTATGCATCATGCCATGGATCTAGCACAACGTGAATATGAAGTGCATAGCCGACCGCACATGCTCTCGCTTGCATCGGACTATGTATCCAGTTTGACCAATGGGCAGTACACGTTAGAACAGGATAGAATAGAAGAAACGGTGTATGTAAAAGATTGTCATGGTCAGCGGAAGGATAGTCGCTATTGGAGTAGCGGCTTAGGCGATCAAGTCTATTTGGCGTTGCGCTTAGCCTTGGCCACTTCCTTTTCAGAACGGGTAGAACCATTACCACTGGTGCTAGACGATATTCTAGTGCGCTTTGACCAAGATCGACAAGAACAAGCGCTTTCCTTGTTACGTCGTATAGGTGCCACACAGCAAGTGTGGATCTTCACTTGCCAACGAGAATTGCTTGCTATGGCGCGTAAACAAGATGGCATTGATACCTACGTGTTAGAGGATCAAAACGTGGTAGCTCTCAGTTAGCACAATGAGTCAGTTTGCTCCTACAAACCTTTTTATCGAAACGCGAGAGACCTAGGTATTCCTACTTGTTATAGGCGGTACAGTTTTAGTACGGCACACGTTTTTGTAACGATGAAACAAGTGATACGCCGTATATGATTCGCCCAGCGCATACTAAGGCTAGGCGTAGAGCGACGTATAGGCCGCTATGCATCGTAGCGCCAGAGGGCGACTTGTTTGTATGAGTCGATATAAATCGTAGAGACTAGCGGTGAGCAGTTTAGTGGGATATGGGAAAGATGAAACGAGTGATACGCCGTATATGATTCGCCAAACGCATACCAAGGCTAGGCGTAGAGCAACCTGTAGGCCGCTATGTATCGTAGTGCCAGCGAGGCGACTCATTTGTATAAGTCAATATAAATTGTAGCGACTAGCGGCGCGTCGTTTTATAAGGTATCGGATTGTGTGTTATTGTGTATACAAAAAACAATAATGTTTTAAATGCATGGTATTATGATGAAAAATCATAATACCATGTTTTTTATATATTTTTCTTTTTCAGTAGACTTTATTATACTAGTAGTAGACATTTTCTATAGAATTTATAAATATGAGTGTGACTGTACTCTCCGTTAAGGAGAATTATAGGGACGTGGTTAATGTATATACAAATATAGCTTTGTATATATATTAATAATTGTATAGTCCTATTATGTAAGAAAGTGTAGAGCAGAACTGGAAAATGAAAAATGTGATACATATACATACGACATATTTATACTAAATCTATAGATGAGTGAATCCATGTACATAGGTTATGTACATGGTATAGTTAGTAATACTATGAGATCCAGTAGTATGTATCATATGATACAGTAGTAAGAGAGAGGTTGTTTATAGATAAGGCAATACCTATAAACACGGAAGGAGTCTAGTATGGCAGAAGACAGAGACTGTATAGAGCAGCAACAAGGAGTATGGGAAGAAAATGGCTTATATGATCGCCGTTTTGAAAAAGATGCATGTGGCATGGGCTTTGTGGTTAATATTAAAGGGAAAAAATCACATGACATCATTGACGATGCGTTAGGCGTATTGGAGCGACTTGAACATCGTGGCGCTAGTGGTGCCGATAAAGATACTGGTGATGGTGCTGGTATTATGGTGCAAATTCCTCATGATTTCTTCCGACGTGAATGTGATGTGTTAGGCATTAATTTGCCACCTGCTGGAGAGTATGGGGTGGGCATGGTATTTGCTCATCGGTATGAATCATTTAGAAATGAACAAAAATCGATTTTGGAAGATATTGTTCGTGAAGAAGGGCAAGTTGTATTAGGTTGGCGTGAAGTGCCCGTTGATTCGGGGGCAGTGGGCGCGAGTGCTGCTGCCATTCGTCCGTGGTTTTGCCAAATTATTATTGGCAAAGGTAAGTGCGTTACGAATCAAATGGAATTTGAACGGAAGTTGTATGTGATTCGTAAATTGGCAGAAAAACGAATTATTCCTATTTCCAAGGCGCAAAGCAGTGACTTTTACATTGCGTCCTTATCGTCGAAAACCATTGTGTATAAAGGCATGTTGACGCCGGCACAATTACGTGAGTTTTACCTAGATTTATCGGATTTAGATTTTACCTCCGCCTTAGCCATGGTGCATAGTCGGTTTAGTACGAATACATTCCCTAGTTGGGCGAGAGCACATCCGAATCGCTATCTAGTACATAATGGAGAAATTAATACGATTCGCGGTAATATTAACTGGATTAATGCACGGGAAGAACGAGCAGAATCACCGTATTTCCCAGATATTAAAAAAGTGTTCCCTGTTGTAGATGATACGGGATCCGATTCAGCCATGTTTGATAACACGTTGGAATTTTTGCATATGACTGGGCGCAGTTTGCCCCATGCGATTATGATGATGATTCCAGAACCATGGGAAAAACATACGTTGATGGATCAAGCAAAGCACGATTTCTATGAGTTTAACAGTTTTATGATGGAACCATGGGACGGACCAGCAGCGATGGGCTTTACAGACGGTAAAGTAATCGGTGGTATCCTCGATCGCAATGGACTACGACCAGCACGGTATTATGTAACGAATGATGATCGTGTGATTATGGCGTCTGAAGTAGGCGTTGTAGATGAAGCGGATGAGAATATCCGCTATAAAGGCCGTTTAGAACCAGGTAAAATGTTACTCATTGATACAGAGGAAGGGCGCATTATTTCCGATGAAGAAGTGAAACATCAGATTGCCACAGAACGACCTTATAGTGACTGGGTGAAAGAACATATTATTCATTTGGAAGATATTGAAAAAGCAAATCATCAGGATATTCCTGCAGTAGATGATGTATTTTTAGCACAACAAGCATTTGGCTATACCCAAGAAGATATTGTGCGCATGATTACGCCGATGGCAAAAGATGGAAAAGACCCAGTAGGCGCCATGGGGGTGGATGCACCGTTGGCGATTTTATCGGATAAGCCACAGCTACTGTATACGTACTTTAAACAACTGTTTGCGCAAGTGACGAATCCACCAATCGATGCGATTCGTGAAAAAATGGTTACCTCTACGCGCGTTATGCTCGGCAATTGTGGTAACATGACAGAACCTAATAAAGTAGGCACCTATGCAATCAGTTTGAAAACGCCTATATTGACGAATGAAGAATTAGCGACCATCAAGCAATTAGATTGTCGGCGCATGAAAACAATTACCTTGCCGATTTTGTTTAATCCTGCTGAAGGAGAACAAGGCTTGCGAAGCGCCTTACAAGATTTATGCTTGAAAGCTGAAGAAGCGGCTCGTGGGGATCAAAATATTCTTATTTTATCAGACCGTGGCGTCGATAAAGATCATGCAGCCATTCCAGCCTTGTTAGCGGTGGCAGCGGTACATAATCATCTGATTCGTAACACGTTGCGTACGGAAATTGGCTTGATTTTAGAGTCTGGCGAACCGCGAGAAGTCCATCATTTCTGTACCCTCATCGGTTATGGTGTTACAGCCATCAATCCATACTTGGCCTTAGAAACAGTGAAAGACTTAGTGGGTAAAAAACGACTTGGTGCGATGACCGTAGAAGAAGCAGAACAGAACTATATTAAAGCGGCCGTAGGGGGCATGATGAAAGTTATGTCTAAGATGGGGATTTCTACGGTGCGTTCTTACCATGGGGCACAAATTTTTGAGGCTCTAGGCTTGAACAGTGATTTTATCAACAAGTACTTTGTAAATACACCAACACGTATCGGTGGTATTGGTACTCGCGGTATCGCCTTAGAAGCGTGTGCTAGACATGAACGGGCCTTTGGGGATAACGCCCCTAGCGTATTAGCGCCAGGTGGTTTCTACGGCCCTATGAAAGATGGAGAAGAGCATTTATTTAATCCTAAATCCATTGAATTGTTGCAACGCTCCTGTATTGACAATGACTATGCTGCGTATAAAGAATATGCCCACGATATTCAGACGAACTATCATGTGACGTTGCGCAGTTTACTAGAACTTAATTTCCCTGTAGGCGGTGGTATAGCCATTGAAGAAGTGGAACCAGTAGAAAGCATTATTAAGCGTTTTAAAGCAGGGGCTATGAGTTATGGCGCTATTAGTAAAGAAGCTCATGAAACTATCGCCATTGCTATGAACCGCATGGGTTGCTTGTCTAACTCGGGCGAAGGCGGCGAAGATGTGGCTCGCTTTACCCTATTGCCGAATGGGGATTCCATGAATAGTGAAGTGAAACAAGTATCATCAGGACGATTTGGAGTTACCGCTAACTATTTAGTGCATGCACAAGAATTACAAATTAAATGTGCCCAAGGTGCTAAACCGGGGGAAGGCGGTCAATTGCCAGGGAAAAAAGTAGATCCCGCCATTGCCCATGCACGTCATTCTACACCGGGCGTAGAACTTGTATCACCGCCACCGCATCATGATATATACTCTATTGAAGACTTAGCGGAACTCATTTATGACTTGAAATGTGTGAATTGCGATGCACGGGTATCAGTAAAATTAACATCAGAAGCGGGGATTGGTACTATCGCAGCTGGTGTAGCAAAAGCCAAAGCGGATAATATTTTAATCAGTGGTTATGATGGCGGTACAGGTGCTGCAGGGCGCACATCGGTAAAACATGCTGGCGTACCTTGGGAATTGGGTTTGTCGGAAACACATCAAACCTTAATGCTCAATCGCTTGCGTGATCGTATTATCCTAGAAGTGGATAGTAAATTGATGACCGGTTTTGATGTGGTTGTAGCGGCGCTATTAGGAGCGGAAGTATTCGGCTTTGGTACGTTGCCATTGGTAGCGGTAGGCTGTAAGATGGCTCGTGTATGCAATTTAAATACATGTCCGTATGGTGTGGCCACACAAGATGAAAGATTACGGGCTCGCTTTACGGGTAAACCTGAATATGTAGTGAATATGTTCCATCATATTGCTCGTGAAGTTCGTGAAATATTAGCACGCTTAGGCTTACGGAGTATGGAAGAGTTAGTCGGTCGTGTAGAGTTACTTCGTCAAAAATCCAATGATGATAGTTTTAAATTATCTCGTGTCGATTTAAAGCGGATTCTCTTCCATCCGTATACAGATCCATCCATTGGTCATTTCCATACACAGGAACAAGATCATGAATTAGGCAAAACACTAGACGTGTCTAAATTGTTGCGCATGTGTCGACCTGCCATTGAAGAACAAAAACCAATTCGTGCTAAATTGGCGATTAACAATACGAATCGCGTAGTCGGTACCGTAGTGGGATCCGAAGTTACACGCAAATATGGTGAAGCCGGCTTGCCAGATAATACGATTAAATTGAGTTTTGTAGGTAGTGCGGGACAAAGCTTTGGGGCCTTTATTCCTCATGGCATTACATTGGCGTTGCAAGGTGATGCGAATGACTATGTGGGTAAAGGACTTTCAGGGGGGCGCATTAGCGTGTTCCCACCAGCAAAAGCAACCTTTGAAGCGGACGAAAATATTATCATCGGCAATACCTCTTTCTATGGCGCTACATCAGGCGAAGGATATATCAATGGTCGTGCAGGCGAACGTTTTTGCGTGCGCAATAGTGGTATGACTACCGTAGTAGAAGGTGTAGGTGACCATGGTTGCGAATATATGACAGGCGGGGAAGCCTTGATTCTAGGTTCTATCGGTCGTAATTTTGGTGCTGGTATGTCGGGTGGCTATGCGTATATTCTCGATTGTGATACACGGTATATAAACCAAGAATTAGTAGAACCACGCCCAGCGACAGAGGAAGATGTGGCTCATATTAAAACATTAATTGAACAGCATGTACTCCATACGAACAGTAAAAAAGGCCGTCATATTTTAGATAATTGGCAAACCTTTGCGAAACGATTTACAAAAATTGTGCCACTCGCTTATGAAGCCATGCAAGCCGCCATTGCTCGCCATATGCAAGATGGCTTGAGTCAAGCCGAAGCGGAAATGGCAGCATTCAAAGAAAAATATGCGAAGTAATATTGACATGCTATAGAGTTAGACTCTGTGGATAAGACTCGATTGACGTACGCTCATGTGCGTGCGAAATTTTCTTGTGGTGTCACGATACATAGACATACTGCCTTTCTCTATTGGTAGGGAGATATAAAAATCAGGGATACGTAAGCATCCCTGATTTTTTATTGGTATTGACAAGTGATAGGCAAGGCTTATTAGATTGCATTGTGAATAGGGTGATGAGTCTACGCGTTAGGCATAGTGTTATGGGTAAGATCGTATGTAGAGAACGGTCCTTTGCTATACGCATTACACAGATTCTTGATGATAGCACTTGTATTGTCATACTATGTTGTATATAGACGTAGTAATATATGCTGTCATAGACCGCTAGCTATTTAGTTCTGGTATTCGTAGGTGTTGTTATAGGTGCAAGGGACTGTATCGATTCAGCGTATGGTATTCCTAGCATGACTTGATTCCTACTGCACAAGACGTTCAAAGGCGGGATCACCGTGAAAGGCGGCAAAGTGATCTTGCGTGCGTGCTACTTCTTTTACAGTAGGATCGGTGTCAATGGCACGCTTTAAATAGGCTAAGGCTTGATCGTGGTCGTGGGTGTCTGCATATATGGTGGCCATACCGTAAAGAGACCACGTGTGCGCGGGATCGGTGACGAGCAATCGTTCAAACCATAGGCGTGCATCTTGCAATTGACCGTTTAATTTATAGACCATGGCCATATTGTAAAAGTTGGCTACATACCGCGGTTGCAACTCATACGCATGAGTCGTGTCTGCAAGGCCTTGTTGCGTGTCACCTTGTAGGGCCTTTTCTATACCTAATAAGGAGTACGCCACATAATTAGTAGGATTCATCTGAATGGTCTTCTCTGCCAGTTTGATGCAATGTGGATAGTCGCCTTGTTGAAAGGCTGTAGTAGCCGCTTTGGTTTCCTCAGTTAAACGAGTTAGCTCATTTTGCTCGTCAGTGGATAGAATAATTGGTGTAGACCACTCAGGCGAAGTAGTAGTACTATCTTTTTGAGATAGGGATGCTTGCTTTTTATCTTCAGTGACTCGTGGTGCCTTTGTGACTACTGCAACTAGGCGATGAACACTTGATGATAGAGTGCTACTTTCAGTATGCCAAGCATAGAGACTGGTGATTAGTAGGATACAGATTAGGATAAGAATGGAGCAATGCGATGGTTTCATGGGGGACCTTTCTGGTATATAATAGGTTGTAGAATGTTAAAAGTGCTACTAGTTAGGTAACTTAGTATATAGTGTGATAGTAAGGGAAGAAACATGAATAATTTATATATTTGTATGACATTATATCATATATTTTATACAATTCTTAGACTTAATGAGACAGACAATAATCATTTAATTTTAATGGAACCTATTGAGAATCGAGAGGAGCTAAAACACTTATTAGTAGAAACAGGTTTATTTGATAAGGTTAGTTTATTAGAAGAATTAGATGATAAGTTTGTGTATACAGAAGATGTTATGTCTCTATGCTGGAAAGAATATTTTAAAAACTTCAATGATATATTTCTTTTTAATGATAGTAATATAATGGGCGATTATATTCATTGCCATGGAATAATATATAGATTATTAGATGATGGTCGTGATTCATATTTGGCTCGTGGGAGTTATCATAAAAATTATTTAAAACGAATTAAGTATTATTTTAGGAACAGGTATTGTAATAGAAAGCATTCGTGGGGTTTTTCTCCATATTGTAAATCAATTGAAGTTAATAATAAAATGATTTTAGAACGAGATAAGAGATGGAATAAGTATATAGAAGTTCCTTTTCAGCAATTGATTGAACATGCAAGTAATATAAAAATTAGTGCACTTACTAAAGTATTTCCTATGCCTATAATTAATAATACTAGTAGAAAAAAATTATTATTATTAACACAGCCTCTTTATGAATCTCGAGGTGCATTTTCGATTTTACGTAAAATTACATCGCTAGATAAGCAATTAGAGTTTTACAAGAGTGTAATCGAATCCTATAAAGATAATTATGATATTTATATAAAACCGCATCCTAGAGATAATTGTGATTATTCGTCTTTAGGTGGAATTATTATTAATAAGGCATTTCCTATAGAATTGATAGAGTATATCTCTACTATTGAATTTGATATAGGTATTACATATTTTTCCACAAGTCTTGCTAATTTATCTTGTGTAAAAGAAAAGATCATGTTAGTAGAGTTGAGAAAAGTGTACTAATAATAGTAGAAATATTTGAAAGGATCGTAGTATGAAAAAAGAAATTTTATTAGGAGACTCTATTTATATGGGGGGGGACCATAGACCTGTTATTATTCCAGAAATAGGAATTAATCACGGTGGTAGTTTAGATGTGGCCAAAAAAATGGTAGATGCTGCACATCGTGCAGGAGCTAGACTGATTAAACACCAAACGCATATTATTGAAGATGAAATGAGTGCGTATGCTAAACAGGTCATTCCAGGTAATGCAGATATATCAATATATGATATTATGAAATCATGTGCTTTAGAGGAAGAAGAAGAACTGGAATTAAAGCAATACACAGAATCATTAGGGATGTTATTTTTAAGTACACCTTTTTCGCGGGCTGCGGTAGATAGATTGTTAAAGTTTAATATAAAGGCTTTTAAAATTGGATCAGGTGAAATGAATAACTATCCACTTATAGAATATATTGCTAGTAATAAGAAAACAATGATTGTATCTACAGGTATGAATGATATTAAATCCGTATGGAAAACAGTTAATATAATGGAAAAATATAATGTGCCGTATGCGTTAATGCATACAACGAATTTATACCCAACGAAACCGAAACAGGTTCGTTTAGGAGCGATGCAGGAACTTATGAGAGAGTTTCCAGAAACGCCGATAGGTTTATCAGATCATACATTAAATAACAACTCTGCGATTGCGGCGATAACATTAGGTGCGTCATTGATTGAAAGACATTTTACAGATCATAAAGATCGACAGGGACCAGATATTTTATGTTCTATGGATGAAAATGAGTTAGCATCGCTAATTACAGCTTCTAAAGAAATTCCGAGTATGCTTGGAGGCAAGAAAATGGCCTTGCCAGAGGAACAAGTTACTATTGATTTCGCTTTTGCTACAGTTGTGACGATTCGACCAATTAAACAAGGCGAGACTTTTACAGAGAACAATATTTGGGTAAAACGACCAGGGGTAGGAGAATTATCTGCAGAAGAATATTGTAATGTGTTGGGGAAAAAAGCAACACGGAATATTGAGTCAGATGTACATATAATGTATGACATGATAGAGGAATAAGTATATGGCTAAAAAGATTGTTTTTATTACAGGCACTCGTGCAGATTATGGTAAAATAAAAGGTTTTATTAAGGAAAGTAATAAAAAAGATATAGACGTCCACATATATGTTACGGGCATGCATTTGTTAGAGAAATTCGGAAGTACATATCATGAAATCGAGAAAGATGGCTTTAATAATTTATATCTTGCATGGGATTCGTTAGATTATTCTAATACACCATCTATGAGCAAAAATATATCGAGGATAGTTTATAGCCTTTCTTTATACATAGAAACACTACAACCAGATATAGTAGTTGTACATGGCGATAGAATAGAGGCACTGGCAGGTGCTATTGTAGGAGCACTAAATAATATTTCTGTAGTTCATATTGAGGGGGGAGAGCTATCAGGAACTATCGATGATTCTCTTCGGCATGCTATTACGAAGTTATCCCATATTCACTTAGTAGCAAATAGTGAGGCTAAAAAGAGAGTTATGCAATTAGGCGAACCAAAGCAACAGATTTATGTTATTGGTTCAGCAGATATTGATAGTATGTTATATGCATCCTTACCAACATTAGCAGAAACAGTCAGTCATTATGATATACCATTTCTTGAGTATGGTATTGTATTATTTCATCCTGTCACTACTGAATACAATACTATGAAAAAGCAAGCAGAAATTTTAGTTGAAGCACTATTAAAAAGTGAACATAATTATATCGTTATTTACCCTAATAATGATTTAGGATCTCATTTTATTATTGATGCATATAATCAGTTACAAGGTGAAAGATTTAGGATTTTTCCATCTATACGTTTTGAATATTTTTTAACTTTACTAAAACATGCACAATTTATTATTGGTAATTCTAGTGCAGGCATACGTGAAGCTGGTATATATGATATTAAAACGATCGATATTGGAACAAGACAACACAGAAGATATAATGTGGATAATGATGCGCATATTTTTCATGTAGATAGTGATGTTGAGCAAATTTTAGAGGCTATTAGACAGCCCTATAAAGGGACCGATTCTTTTGTAAATAAATTTGGAAATGGAGATAGTTGTGAACATTGGAGTAAATTGCTAGATAGCAATCATTTTTGGCAAACTGCTTTTCAAAAGCGATTTGTAGATATGGAGGATTGAATGATAGAAGGAAAGAAAGTGCTAGCAATTATTCCTGCTAGAGGAGGAAGCAAAGGCATTCCTAATAAAAATATTATTGATTTAGGTGGAAAACCATTAATTGCACATTCCATAGAAGTAGCTAAACAAAGCAACTATATTGATGATATTGTTGTTTCTACTGATAGTAAGCCTATTAGTGATATAGCAAAAAAGTGGGGAGCGGATGTTCCATTCTATAGACCTTCAAAATTAGCCAGTGATACATCAAAAACTATAGAAACAGTTATATATACTATTGATGAGTTAAGAAAAAGGCGTAGATTATATGATATATTAGTTTTGTTACAACCAACGCAACCATTTCGTAAAGTTTCTGATATTGATGCAGCGATTAAATTACATATAAAAACTAATGAAGATATAGTATCTGTTTCTTCTGTTAAAGATAACCCAATTTTGATTCGGTCATTAGATGACAAAGGGCATCTAAAAAATTTATTGCCCTGTAGTAGTACAGTTCGTAGACAAGAAATGCCTATATATGTTCGTGTAGATGGATCAATTTATATTAATCAAATTAGTACTTTAACAGAGACTACTAGTTTTAATGATAATCCTATGGGTTATCTTATAACAAATTCATATATGGTAGATATCGATACTAATAGAGATTTAGAATGGGCACGGTATCTCTACGCCCATACAATGGATACAGATAAGGTGTGATGCTATGAAAAATAGAAATCGATGGTTCTATAGTTGTCTATGTGTGTTGATAGCTTTTTTTGCATTAGTAACGGCAGGCTGCGGCACTAAGACGGTACATGTGGCTTCGGTGGAAATGAAAGACATGCCGGTTCATATTAGTACTGATGCAAATGTAGTTTCTTTACATCAAGCGACGATTGAACCGACCGTATCAGGACAAGTGGCGACGATGCACGTCAAAGTAGGCGATCAAGTGACGGTGGGCCAAGTGATTGCTACCCTCGATACGGCGCCATTACAAGCACAGTTGGCTAGTTTAGAGTCGCAATTAGGAGCGCCTGCGGTAAGCAGTGGCACAGACATCACTACTGTTGATCCAGTTATTAGTAATGCCCAGGTAGCACAAGCAAAACAGTTACGAGAATCAGGGGCGATTACGCAAAAAGAATATGATATCATCGTATCCCGTGCGACGCCAACTACAGTGGTGCGGACTACACCTTCGGCACCGAACAGAGATACGTCGGGAATTACAGCAGCGATAGCACAGATCGAGCAGCAAATCGCACAATCTACGATTGTATCTCCTATGGCTGGAACGGTGAGTGCTATTTATAATGAAGATAGAAAAATTGCGATAGCAGGACGGCCGTTTGCTATGGTACAACAGGCAACGCCTGTAGTGGCATCGGTTACGATTCCTCAAGAATTTGCTAAAAAATTGGCGATGCCGGAAGGACAAGCCACGACTACAGTGTATCTCAAAGTAGATACAGATACGATTCCAGGGGTCATCACCTATATTGATACAAATGCCATTAAGACTGCACCTAGCGTATTAGTGAAAGCTACGTTCGATAATGCATTGCAGAAAATACGACCAGGTGAGTTTTACACCTTAGTAATTGAATCCAGTGCGACAGCCCCCATCTTAGTAGTACCACAAGAAGCGGTTCACACCAATAATGATGGCACCTATGTATATGTAGTCACTGATGATAACACGATCGATGTGCGTGCCGTCGAAACGGGTGAAACCATAGATGGATATACGGTGATTCTTTCTGGCGTAAAAGAACATGAACAAGTGGTTACGTCTAAAGGAAACTATCAACTAGGGGACCGCGTGAAAGTTAGTTAATTGCGACTTGATAGAACGATGTATCCTATGATTGGGCATACTTTGAAAGTTGAGACCGTTCTAGCACATATGATGGCTTACGTATCGTGATGATGCATACATTAATGACCTCGCGTGTGTGCAGATGACCAAATCACCAATGGTGATGAGATGCAAGTTAATGCACCTTGCGTATATAGATGACCAAATCTCACAACGGTGATAGATAGAACGATCCCTATAGAGATTGATAGCATTCTTAGAGATTTTCATAGCGATTAGAAAGAGCCTTGTAGGATTTTCCCGTCCGTTTCTATCCTATAGGTTGATAAAAAATGTAAAAATGGATATAATCAATTGTATTGAAGATTATAGATATAAAATATAATCAGATCTAGGAAAAGCAGGGGGCGAGACTCATTTTAGAATTTAATCGATTTGAATTATGTGACAAACCAAAAATAGATAAGTATTTTGCAGAACATCATTATGAAGCTTCTGATCAATGTTTCACTACATTATATATGTGGCAGGATGCATATGGCATTGGCTGGGCAGAAGATAGAGGCATTTTATTTATCAAAGGTGGTGGTAAGCTAGAGCATCCATTTTTATTACCACCATTTGCTAGTAAAGAAGCTAAATTTATGGATGGCGTTGAAAAAGCCAGAGAATGGTATGAAGCGAATCATATTCCCTTTGTATTTCGTGGTGTTAGTGCGGAAGTGAAAACGTTATTAGAAGAACTATATCCGAACCAATTTGAATTTACGCCTGATCGCGACAATTTTGAATATATTTACAAGACCGATGATTTAATTCATTTGGCAGGGAAGAAATTTCGACAAAAGAAGAATCATCTAAATCAATTCCGCATGCAAAACACGAATTACGAGTATGTACCAATTACAGATGATATTATCCCTTTGTGTCGTGATACAGCAGCGGCTTGGCTCAATAATCATGAAGACAAAGAAGATGGTGCAGATGATGAATTAGTGGCGATTAATTTATTATTTGACCACTGGCATGAATTAGGCTTATCTGGTGGTGCCATTATCATGTATGGTCGTGTAGAGGCGTTTAGTATCGGTGAATATTTGAATGATAAAATAGCACTCATTCATATTGAAAAAGCAAATCCTAATGTGCGCGGGTTATACCAAGCTATTAATAATGAATTTATTCGTCACTCTTTTGCGGATACAGAATTTGTGAATCGTGAGGAAGATATGGGGATTCTCGGCTTGCGACAAGCGAAAGAATCGTATCATCCAGATCATTTTGCAGAAAAATATGCGGCGACCTATGTAGGCTAGTGGTGATGTAGTAAGAAAAACATGTGATTAGGTAGCTATCTGCTTACCGTAAAAGGATAATCGGGTTTATCATAGAGATGTGTATGTTCTACAAGATGTGTACACATCTATAGTATTTCTCATATAGATGATATTTTGTTGTGAGACCTACACACTGTGGGCAGTATAAAAGGCTATTTTTACATAGACGCATGTATATAACAGTATAAAATAGAAAAACTACACGAAACAGGCTATGAAAGCTGTGACGTGTAGTTTTTGTCTATTCGTTCACTATTTTTACTAGGAGTGATGGTTAGACATGGTATTTGTTACCATAGGAATCTTGGTAGGTGCAGTGCCTTAATGCATTTTCATCGATGAAGGGAAGTTTCTATGTTCAATGATAGTCGTTTTATACATCTCTTAGGATGCACTTTCTAGGGCGAGCCGTGTATAATAGATAGTATAGATGGTGTAGACATTCTATGGTCTCTATAGAGGGAGAAGACGTTACGTGATACATGGTAGAGTGATGCGTGTGGTAGACGCGATGTGATGAGGCGCCATCACGACCATAACGGCGTTTACCAGTTAGTGTAGTAGAAGCACTGTGATGAGGCACTTTAGAGATAGAACATGTGAAAGCAGTAGTTGCCTAGTAGAAGCAATGTGATAAGACACGTTCGTAGCTTTTGATAACGATAGGAAAAGGCGTATTAGATTAGACGTGGTGCGTATCCTAGAAAGTAGGTGTAAGGAGATATGATGCAATTTAGACTTGCAGGAGTAAACGATACAAAAGAAGTAAAAGCGTTATGGGCCTATTGCTTTGAACCAGCAGAGGATCCATTTTTTAAATACTATTTTACGCATTGTTATGAACCTCTTCATACGATGGTAGGTGTTGACCATGGGCATGTGCTTAGTACTGTTCATTTGCGACAATATAGATTATGTACGCGGGGAATGATTCAGCCCGTTAGTTATATGGTAGGTGTAGCGACACATCCAGCGGCACGCCGTAGTGGAATCGGCGGTGCTTTATTGAAAGCCGCCTTAGAAGAGTTGCGACGTCGACAACAAGGAATCACCATATTAATGCCGTCCAAAGCGGCTTTCTATCAACAGTATGGATGGGAATTATATTGCCACCAATGGGTACAAACAATGCCGTTAGAGTCATTGCGCCCATTAACAGATAGAGAATTACATTTTGGGCTCGTTACCGAAACAGATCAATGGCGGTTACTGGCGCCCGTATATGAGCGTTACACGCGAGGAATATCGGGGTATGCGGTGCGTGGTGAAGCGGAATGGACACGGTTATTAGAAAGCTTTTGGGCAGAAGGTGTACAAGTAGTAGTGGTGTATCGAAAAGAGGAAACGACGAGCGACGTGGACTTTCACAGAAACGAACCTATGGAGGACATGACCGTAGCACCAATGTTTGGTGAAGATAGTCTCATAGAAGGGTATTGTGTATATCGATTAGGAGAGCGTGAAATTCCGGTGACGGAAATGGTCTATACGTCGAGGCAGGCACAAAAAGCGCTACTTAATTATATGTATAATCATCGTTCCCAAGGAGATTCGATTCGGTGGAATGAAGGGTTACACGATGAGGGGTATCGGTTTTATCCCGATGGTAAGACCGGTCATAGTACGATGCCGTATATGATGAGTCGGGTAGTAGACGTGACATATGCCTTAGAGACTATGCCGATCGCATGTGTACATGGTGAACGGTTACAGTCTATGCCTACACCGTGGACGTTGGGCATTACCGATCCATTGGCACCTTGGAATGAAGGCACCTATGAGATACGTGTAGAAGCACAGTCACGTGATGAGCACGTGCGTGCTATTGAACGAGAAAATTTGCCTATGCGTGAAAGCGATGGGCGCCATACCTATTTAGATGGAAAGGCGATGGGTTTAACCGTTTCAAAAATAAGTGATACCGTGTTACCTACAGCAGATGTAACTATGACGGTAGGGGCGTTAAGTCTATTACTCATGGGGGCTGTGTCGGCACGAACACTGGCGTTTGAAGGTAAATTACACGGCAGTGATGAAGGGATTTCTTATTTAGATGCTTTGTATCCCGTAGTGCCTACGTTTATCAATGAGTGGTGGTAATGGACTATTTGTAGTGAGTAGTTGGAATCGATGATAAGGAGTAACTAGACATAGTATGGGTTGGAAAACATATACCAATAGAGAATGTGAACCTATGACGGTAGCACAGTATCTACGTGATCATTTTCACGTATCTGCTCGTGATGGGCAGACCCTGTTTCGTAAGAAACGGGTTAAAGTCAATGGGCGTGTGGCACATTCCAAGCGTATGGTGAAAGAGGGCGATCGCATCACGTGGCAACCATTACAGGATACGAGTTATGGTGTGACGGTGGAAGAGGGACCTGTTGACGTGCTCTATGAAGATAACTATACATTGGTAGTGAATAAACCGCCGTATATGGTGGTGCATCCTACGGGACAAACGATGACGCATACGTTGAGCAATTATATTGCAGGATATTACCACGCAAAAGGGGAGCTCCATACGATTCGACCCGTTCATCGTCTAGATCGTGATACGTCGGGCTGTATAGTATTTGCTAAAACGAAGGAATCGCAACGCTATTATACAGAGCAATTAGAACAAGGTGGTATACATCGGGTGTATCGAGCGTTGGTACAAGGCTCTATGAGTGGAAGTGATACGATTTGCGCACCCATCGGTGTCGATCCGCTGCATCCCAATCGACGTATGGTTGTGGCTGGCGGACAAGAGGCGATTACGCACTATACGGTTCTTCTTCATGATGATGAGCAAAGTGAGTTAGAACTTACCCTTTCTACTGGACGGACACATCAAATTCGCGTGCATTTAGCACATATAGGACATCCTGTGCTAGGCGATGGCATGTATGGTAAACGTGATGCGAGTTATACGCGTCAGTGCTTACATGCAGTGGAGCTTCACTTTACACCGTTTTTAAAGGAGAAACCAATTGTGATAGTAGCACCGGTGCCAGCAGATTTTGGAAAAGAAAAACGAGTTTGACCCTAACGTGGATACATCGTGTTTAGTGAATAGAGTGCCGATGGTAGCAGTTTTGGAGAAAACTAAGACCTAGGACGGTGTGGATAACTCGATTTCTTTGATGAAAGTCAGGTAATAACTGATTTACTTGAAATATAATGAGTTATACACTAAAATCTGTGGATAACTTGTGGATAGGGCTTTTGAAAATGTGGAAAATAGGGTATTTATAGTGGATAAGTTGTGGATTATGTGGATAAGTTAACAATTCTAAGGGGGGGCGAGAGTAGAAAATATATTGTATGTGGCGCTGTGGATAGCTGTGGATAGGATGATGGATACCTAGGCTACGTGTACATTGTGATGGTGCATGTACCGTAAAAGATTGTGTCAGTTGATGGCGAACGATTTTACAGAAGAAAATTTACAAGTCTTGATGCTTTTTTTAAAGCACATCAACGATATGCAAGTAGATATAATAACATAGTGCAAAAAGTATTGGGGTTTACATTACCTAATGAATATATAGCAGAGTATTTTTCACGTACATCATTAGGAGTCTGTGTCACAAATGTTTGATTACTACAGACATTTTTGAGTAGTTTTTAAAAGATACTCTATACTCTTAGTATGTGTTGTGATATACTGAACAAGAATAGATGCTAAGGTGTCGATTTATTAATTATTGATACATTGCGATGACCAAGACGGCGAGTGGATAGATACTTTCAGAGAGCTAACTAGATGGTGTGAGGTTGGTAAGTAGTAAGCGAGCGGATCACTTGTGAGCGAGCAGGATAACTGACGGTGCGCACCGTTATATGCTAGAGTGATGTTATAACATCGTCGCATACATTGTTATGTGTGCTAGGCGGTCGGTGTATATAGGTATACAATAGGACTGTGGCGATTGATTGACATCAGTAGGGTGGTACCACGGACAATGCGTTCGTCCCTTCGGGGATGAGCGTTTTTTTTATTGAGAGGAGCTATATAGTATGGATTACGGTAAAACATTACATCTTCCTGAAACGGAATTTCCCATGCGCGGAAACTTGCCAAAACGAGAACCAGACATTTTACAATTTTGGGAAGATAATGAGATTTATAAGAAACGATTAGAATTACGCAAGGATGGGAAACCATTTATTCTTCATGATGGCCCTCCTTATGCGAATGGTAAATTACATATTGGTCATGCGCTTAATAAAACGTTAAAAGACATGATTATGAAATATAAAACTATGCAAGGCTATTACACACGCTATATTCCAGGATGGGATACGCATGGGCTTCCGATTGAACATGCAGTTATTAAGAATACGGGCTTGAATCGTCATGAAATGGCACTGTTAGATTTGCGTGATAAATGTAAAGAATATGCATTGTCGTGTGTGGAAGAACAGAAAAAAGATTTTATTCGCTTTGGTGTGCTCGGCGAATGGGATCGCCCTTATTTGACATTGCGCCCTGAATTTGAAGTGAAACAAATTGGCATTTTTGGGGAAATGGCGAAACGTGGTCATATTTATAAAGGATTAAAAACCGTGTACTGGTGCACTCATTGTGAAACGGCACTAGCTGAAGCGGAAATTGAATATGCAGAGAAAAAATCGTTCTCCATTTATGTTAAGTTCCCATACATGCACGAAATAAAACGCACGTTGCCAGAGGGCATTGACACAATAAAAGCCTTTGCCGTTATTTGGACAACTACACCTTGGACTATGCCGGCAAACCAAGCGATTTCCGTCAATCCAGAATTATCCTATTCGTGGGTACAAGTAGGCGACGAATATTATTTGATGGCTACTGAATTAGTATCGTCCGCCTTGAAAGATTGCGGTATAGACGATTACACCGTATTGAATACATTTAGTGGTGCTGATTTAGAATTATCTACCTTTAAACATCCATTTATCGATCGATCTGCCATGATCTTATTGGGCGATCATGTTACACTTGATGCCGGTACAGGTTGTGTTCATACGGCTCCAGCTCATGGGGAAGATGACTTTGTTATTTTCAAAAAGTATGGTGATGAAGGCCATATTGATGGCACAATCATATCCTTGGTAGATCCAGAAGGTAAGTACACTGCCGATGTAGACAACGGCCGTTATGGCGATACAGAAGTATCCTTAGCAGGTGTAGAAATTCACGATGCAGAAGTGCCAGTGATTAAAATTTTGGCACACAATGGCAATTTATTGCATAAAGGTTCGATTCGTCACCAATATGCCCATTGCTGGCGTTGTAAAAATCCTGTTATTTACCGCGCAACAGAACAATGGTTCTCTTCCGTTGACGGCTATCGTGAACAAGCGCTGGAAGCTATTGATAAACAAGTGCAATGGATTCCTAAATGGGGTCATGATCGCATTTATAACATGGTTGCTGATCGCAATGACTGGTGTATTTCTCGTCAACGCGTATGGGGTGTGCCAATTCCAATCTTTTACTGTAAACATTGCGGTGAATATGTGATTAATGATGATACCATCGGCCATTTACAAGACTTATTTGCAAAAGAAGGATCCAATGCTTGGTGGGCTCATGACGAAAAAGAACTTATGCCAGAAGGCTTTACGTGCCCTCATTGTGGTCATGATGAATTCCGCAAAGAAACAGATATTATGGACGTTTGGTTTGACTCGGGGTCTTCCTGGGCGGGCGTACTCGAAGTGAATGGGCTAGATGTACCAACAGCTATGTACCTAGAAGGGTCGGATCAACATCGTGGTTGGTTTAACTCCTCCTTATTGACTGGCGTGGCCACTACGGGGAAAGCACCGTATAATTCCGTATTAACGCATGGCTTTGTAGTTGATGGAGAAGGTCGCAAAATGTCTAAATCCGTAGGGAATACGGTAGCACCATCCGATATTATCGATGTGTATGGGGCAGATGTTATGCGCTTATGGGTGTCTTCCGCCGACTATCAAGGGGACGTACGGTTATCGAAAGATATTGTTAAACAATTATCGGAAGTATATCGCAAGATTCGTAATACATTCCGTTTCTTATTGGGTAATTTAGATGACTTTAATCCAAATACGGACAAGGTTTCCTATGATCAATTATCTGAAATTGATCGCTGGGCGTTGCTTCGTTTAGAAGAAGTGCGACAAAAAGTAACGAATGCCTATGAAAATTATGAATTCCACATTTTATATCATACAATTCATAATTTCTGCACCGTTGATTTAAGCTCTATCTATTTAGATATTTTAAAAGATACGATCTATGCTGAAAGAATGGACGCGCCAACTCGTCGCAGTGCACAAACGGCGATTTATGAAATCGTAAAGACCTTAGTATGCATGGTAGCACCAGTGCTATCTTTTACAGCTGAAGAGGTTTGGAAATATATGCCGAAAGAAGAAGGCATGGGCATTTCCGTTATGCTAGAAGATTGGCCACAAGGTCATCCAGACCATGTAGACCAAGCATTGGCAGCAAAATGGAATCACTTGTTATCCCTTCGTAGTGAATTAACAAAAGCTTTGGAATTAGCACGACAAGAAAAAACAATTGGTCATCCTCTTGATGTAGCGGTTACAATCTATGCAGATGGAGATGCTTTTACAGCACTAGATGCAATGGGAAATGATCGCTTGGCAGCGTTCTTGATTGTGTCAGAAGTAGAGGTAGTTGAAGGACGTAAGAATGCACCAGCGAATGCATTTGTATCTGATGAAGCCGAGTTAGCAGTAGTAGTGGCTGCGTCTACGTTGGAAAAATGTGAACGTTGTTGGATCCATCGTGATTCGGTAGGCGAGGATGCAGAACATCCAACTGTATGTGCCCGTTGTGCGAGCGTATTGAAAGAACAATAGACGCCTAATGTGACGATACATGGCACAGTACAAAGCAGACGCATAAGGCCGATGGACGTTTACACGTTGCATTGTGTGAGGATGGTGTGCATGGTGAACGATGTATCAATTGTCGGTTACGCAGAATACGATAGTCATCATTGACGGCACTCTAGTAACCACTGTGATGCGTCGATTGTAACTTTAATGTGTATGAACGATGTATTCATTTCTGATTACACAGAATACGATAGTACTGGCATCATTGATGGGCCCTAGTAACCACTGTTGATGAGTTGCTTGTAACTTTAATGTGTATGAACGATGTATTTATTTCTGATTACATAGAATACGATAGTACTGGCATCATTGATGGGCCCTAGTAACCACTGTTGATGAGTTGCTTGTAACTTTAATGTGTATGAACGATGTATTTATTTCTGATTACATAGAATACGATAGTATTGGCATCATTGATGCGGTCTAGTAACTACTGTGATGAGTTGCTTGTAACTTTAATGTATATGAACGATGTATTCATTTCTGATTACACAGAATACGATAGTACTGCCATCATTGATGGCCCTAGTAACTACTGTGATGCGTCGATTGTAACTTTATAGGTTTACACAAAACGCCCCCTACAAATATTTGTAGGGGGCGTTTCATATCAATCGTTCGATGTAGCGGATTTATTAGAAGTGAATACTACATTTCCTTAGTAAGAGATAAAGGTGTTGTTATATACAAAACTGTTTGATATATAATAAAGGCATACAACATGTAGTGTATAGAATAGATGATGACAGGTAGATTACCTATATCACTTGGACGGTATGTGCTATCGTATTCCATGATTCATAATGGAGATACAATAACGATTAGCATATGGTGGGTAGTGTACGTCGGTAGGAGAATGTATTATACTAACAGTAACATGATAGGGTAGTCTTTAAAAGTGTGTATATTTCATTCATAGGATAGAAGAGTAGCAAGTTGTGACATAGATAATTCCTGGTGATAGAGAGTTATAGTCGTAGCGACATGGATGAACGTGGAGAAGGTATGAAATTTAGAATTACTGATCACTGTGTAAAATGTGGTGCCTGTGCCATGGATTGTCCAACACAGTGCATCACACAGTTACCATTACAATTTTATATTGGTGCAGGATGCATTGGATGTGGCGACTGTTATGAAATTTGTCCTGTGGGGGCCATAGAAATTGTAGAAGATGACGCCATAGAGGACATAGATATTCCTAAGTCAGAAGCATGTAATAAGGCCTCTGACTAAATGGATGATAGCTTAGGTATATGCATGTATTGGATAGGTTATTTGGTACTTACTGATAAGTATGGTACAATAAATGAATATGAGTGTATACTGACATAGGAGCGAAAGTAATGGAATATATTATTATGTTTATGCAAGAATGGGGTTATGCAGCGCTATTTATTACGATGGTGTTGGAAAATTGTAATATTCCCATCCCTAGTGAAATTATTCTAGGCTTTGCAGGCTATTTGATTGCTACGAATGTATTTGACTTTCATATTACCATGATTGTGGCTACCGTTGCCGGTGTGGTAGGATCCGTTCTTTCCTATTATATAGGCGAGCATGGAGGTCGGCCATTATTATTGAAATATGGTAAATATATTTTCTTTAACCATCATAAATTTGAATTGGCAGAAAAATTATTTAATAAATACGGCGGTGCTGCCGTATTTATTGGACGTCTGTTGCCTGGAGTGAGAACCTTTATTTCCTTTCCTGCAGGGGTTGCTAGGTATCCGATGGGACGTTTTATTATATGGACCTTACTGGGTACAGTCCCTTGGACCATATTACTCGTGTATTTAGGAAAACTATTAGGAGAACATTGGCAAGATTTGATTGCCTATAATCATGAATTTACGATTGTCGTAGGCGTTGTATTGGTGATTGCCGTGTTGATAGGATACATGAAGTATAAAAAAAATAAATAGAGGTAAGCGTTATGAAACTACATCGATTAACAATAGTACTTATGGTTCTATCATTTATATTCTTTTCCGTCGGTAATACAGTATTGTCTGTTACCGATCCCGTAGAATCTAACTATGCATTGACTGCCAAAGAAATGGTGTTGTCGGGCGATTGGTTATCGCCACAAATCTATGGACATTATTGGTACGATAAACCGATTATGATATATTGGCTCATTGCCGCGTCTTATAAAGTATTGGGCTTTACTGATTTTGCGGCACGCTTGCCTAGTACGTTGTTTGCCACTTTCACAGTAGGATTATTATATCAATTAGTGCGATCCTTTGCAGGTCGTCGCCTATTAGCGTTGTTATCTGCTACCATATTAGCTACATCGCTCTTGTTTTGGACAGTGGCCCATGGAATTATTACCGATATGGTTCTTATGTTTGCCACTGTCGGGACTATGGGATATGCCTATAAAGGTCTTATGAAAGATAGGACGAGTTATATGGTAGTGGCTTATGGATTTGCTGGTTTAGGCGTATTGACGAAAGGGCCCGTCGCCTTGGTATTGCCCGGTATATTACTATTGCTTTTTGTGTGGTCTATGAAATCACGGACCATGTTAAAGCGATTGTTTGCGTGGCAAGGAATTTGTTGCTTTCTCCTAGTCGCCATGCCTTGGTACGGTTATATGTATCACGTACATGGACAAGCGTTTATTGATGGCTTTTTAGGACTGAACAATGTGGTGCGTGCCACTCAATCAGAACATCCAAAAGATAATGTGTGGTGGTATTATTTAGCCGTCTTTCTACTCGCTTCACTGCCTTGGACTGGTTCCGTTATGTACGGCATGGTAACAGGATGGAAGAAACGGTTACCATTTTATAAATTTACTATGATTATGGGCTGGGGAACGATTCTTTTCTATAGCCTCATGGCTACCAAATATCCACTGTATACTTGTATTAGTCTAATTCCTTTCAGTGTGCTAGGCGCATCAGGTCTGATTCAAGCGTTGCGGCCAGGCAGTTCGAGACGGGTGTGGTGGACCTTGTTAGGTCCTACATTTCTATTATGGATCCTGTATGTGATCGCTTCATTTTTTGTATCTTGGGGATTTTGGTACCTTCTGTATGTAGTGGTCGCTACGTGCATCGTGGTTTCCATATGCTATTGGATTAGTCAAAATCGCTATATGGTGCCTGCCGTGGTGGCACTGGGGACAGTGCTTATATCTTCCATTGTAGTCACCGAAGGATTAGAGCCCTTACTCTATCAACGATCTGCTAGAGAATTGATCCCTGTAGTGCAGCACTATAAGGGGCCAGTATACTTTTATAATACATATGCCACATCTTTCGTGTATTACACGGGTGTTCATGCCATTAAGGTGAATGCGGCGCATCAGAAAAAGAATGAAGCGGGGCGTAAAGAGCGTTCTAATGCTTGGGAAGGCAAGTATCGGATGGATCAAATTGATGATACTATGCTAAAGGACGTCATCACTAGAAACGAGCCACTACTCATAGTGGTGCCACGTAAGGAAGAAGAATTTTTTTCTACGGACATTTTACCGGAAGGTATGGTTCCTTGCTATCAATCTAATGAGTACGTGGTGTATGCGATACATCAATAATTGTATATAGAGGTTATAACGAGGTATGCTTACGGTTATAACCTCTTTTTACTAGGCTGTAGGGTTTTAGACCTAGGAAATAGGAAAGGTGTAGTATGAATTCTTTATTTTCTCTCACGATAGATGAATATATAGGCCACTTTAGTGCCACTCGCAATCAGCTAGTCGATGAGTATCTTACTTCTCTAGCAACCTATGAGGGACATAATGTATATAATCCGTGGCGAGATTATGACCCACGCTATGATATATCTGAGGAAGCAGCAAAATGGCGCCTGGATAATTTAAAAGTCTATCTTTTGCCGCGATTGGGACGGGCGTCGCATATAATTGTGGCAGAAGCGGCTGGCTATCAAGGTTGTCGATTTACGGGCATCCCCATTACCTGTGAAAGAATGATCTTAGGCTTTCATAACACGGTAGATCCGACTATGATTAGTCCTAGTACGTTATACCGCACCAGTCATCCTACTAGCATGTATATTGATAAAGCGATTCAGCGGGATAAAGGGTTTAATGAGCCAACGGATACGGTCGTATGGAAAGGAATCGTGGAGAACCACTTGGATCCTTACGATGTGCTACTGTGGAATATGTTTCCTTTTCATCCGCATAAAGTAGAACAGGCGTTGTCGAATCGCACACCTACATCGCAAGAATTGCAATGTGGTTGGCAGTATGTTAAAGATTTGTTGGTCCTTCATGAACGTCTACGTTACGAGCAAGGGGCTCTTTTATCGGATACAGAGTATGACACGCATGGTATGACGGGTACAAACTGTGCAGTACATCCTAGAAAAACCAATAATGATAAGGAAAGGATACTTTCTGATACGCATGCTACTAGTACAGAGCATAGGATGCTTTCACCAGATATCAAGAATTATGACGGTGACGAGTCAGCTAGTACAGGGCGTACGATGCTTTTACCTAGAAATGGCGAGAAGACTAGCGAATCGAGTGGTACATTAGGTAAGAAATCAGAGGTGCCTAGGGTATCCGATCTTCATATCTACGGCGTAGGACAAAAATCGGCAGATATATTGGCACAATTTGGGGTGACGGCCATAGCTCTTCGCCATCCAGCTAATGGTGGGGCCCGTTTATATCAAGAGGGATTTGCTCGAGCGGTGGCGGCGTATAGGAATGAATCGGTATAAGATACGTTTGGTATATAGGTGAGGTGTGTATAGAGAGTGTGTGCGAGATATGAGGCATATAAGACGACCTGGATAGACGTGTAACTAGCTGGCTAGATACCTGTTGGGTGGTGAAAGTATAGAACCTATTGCATGGAACGGTACTACAAACGGTAATTGTATAGGACAGATTCATTAGGAATATGAACGTATTAGGTAACTACTACATGACATGTAATCATAGGGATTCTTACTGGCCCTTATGATGTGTATAAAAAGATTAGACCAACTACTAGCATCATCGGTGATGATATAAAGTAGGTGGTCTTAATTTTAAGGGAATTGTTTGTATGAAGTTGTTACACGGCTAGAATAGACTAAGGGTCGTTGGCGTGATATATTGATCGGATTAGTCTAACGTAGTATGTTCTAGTTCCATATGGCCTTGCGCATTGCGGTATTGGATTTCCTCTTTTTGCGCGGATAGTGCAGGATCGTTAGGCGTGCCAATTAAGCGACCATAGAGAAAGTGATACGCGAGAAACGCTAGCATGGCAATAGCGGCCGTTACTAGAAACATGTAGGTAAAACCGACGATTTCTTTCACACCGCCTAGTAGGTAGGGACCAATACCGACACCCACATCTAGAGCGATAAAGTAGGTAGAGGTGGCCATACCAATACGATGATAGGGTACGATTTTAACCACAATCGCTTGTCCGTTCGACATATAGCTACCATAACCTAAGCCGACCAATACGGCAGAGGCTAGGATCATCCAGCTGGCACTGGCATAGGCCAGGAGAACAAGACCGATGGCGAATAGAATAAAGGAAGGATAGAGAATGAAATTTTCTCCTTTTTTATCGAATAATTTGCCAAGAACAGGGCGCGTAATGGCGGTGGTAACGGCGTAGACAATAAAAAATAACGTACCTGCTTCAATCATATTAATTTCCCTAGTATAGGATGCTATAAATCCGATAATACTAGAGTAGGCTAATCCGACAAGGGTGGAAATTAAAGTAATTGCATTAATCCGTGGCTCCACGTAATCTGAAAGTTGAAATTTTTTGCTAGTCCCTAAAGTGGTAGTCCGTGGTGTTTCTTCGTAGGAAAGTAGACATGCCGCTATTAGACATGGTATGACTAAGGCTACAGCAAGGTAAATGATGGCGTTGAAACCTAGGGTATGAAATAAGAAAATGCCCAGGAAAGGACCAATAGCGGCGGCTAAACTCGTACTAAGTCCATAGTAGCTAATACCTTCACCGCGTCGTGATTTAGGTACAATGGTACTGATGATGGTACTAGTTGCCGTAGAGGTTACACCATAGGCGAAACCGTTTAGAAAACGCACCATATCTAGGATGAGTAGATTAGGGGCATATAGGTATAGTATGGTAGAAACTAGATATAGTCCTAGTCCCCCGTACAGGATATTTTTACAACCGATGGTGCCGATGAAACGGCCTGTCATGATGCGAGATACTACAGTGCCGATGATAAACATGCCGACTGCGAGTCCTGCTTGGCTAGGACTCGCGTGAAAATCATCTTTAGCAATAATGGCGATGATGACCATCAGCATATAGAAAATTAGAAACACGAATAAATTAATAATCGTGTCTAGTATAAAGGAACGAGTCCATAAGGATTCCTTTGTAGTCGTCATTGTATGCCCTCCCGTGTGAATCATATTCATGGTTACCATATACAGTGTGCAGCGTATGACATTCATAGTATACAGTTATAGAAAGAAATGTATAAGTTCCTTCCTAGGATTGTTGGATGTGTACTAACATAGACGGCAAGGATATATTGTTGTACCCCATACATAGATGTATATTAGTTTAGGATACGGTTATACTCTGTAAAGCACTTACATCCTTGAGCGTGTAAAGCAATGATACATTCTATGTACTCAGAGGTGAAGATCTAGTAATATGTTCGTCATAGACTATACATTTTTATGCTAGTAAAATAGTGTGATATAAAAATAATCGTATTTTTTATTATAAATTAATAAATGTAGCATGTAAAACAATAAAAAAGAATAAACTTAGTAAAAAAGTTGATAGTAAGGAGCTCTTAATTAGGGATTTATTTTTTTAAAATTTAATCGGCGTGAAGGGATTACCCTTTGTGCCGATTTTTATATGTCAATTTTCTCTATAAAGTTCCTATATATCCAAATTTGTAGTAGGCAAACATGTGTGACACAGACTCCTGATGATGTACGTAAAAAGTACTCTGCTATATATTCGTTAGGTGCTGTATACCCCCTACTTTTTGCACTATGTTATTATATCTACTTGCATACCGTCGATGTGCTAAAAAACTCCCTAGTATAAAGAGTTGGCAGGGAGTTTTTTTCACCTAAAGACTCTCTGAATCATTTTTTCAAAGTCCCCAATTCAATGAGTCTTATGGGTGCTTTTTTGGCGGCTTTTACTTTGCGTGTATACTGTGTAACCTAACGTGATAGATCTAGTAGGCGTAGATGTTTATAAAGTAACTATGGCGATAGGTAAGGCGTAAACTAGGTTCTTAGCGTATGTGTAGTAATCGATTTCTCACATATATACCTTACTTCATCGGTAAGGGGGATAGCGTTTCATAATTTTTCTAATTAGAACTGTTCTTTTTATAGTAAGTATTTGTTTATAGGTAATGTCATGTTATGATTAATATAGTCCGTGGTGCATAGTTCATTTTGATTTTGACAGATAGATGAATCATAGTAAGAGCGGTTGCTATGGACGGGTATATTACTGTAGATTCGTTGTATCGTATCTCTTGGCGGTGCTAGTATGTTAGCATGTGCCATCCTATATAGATAGTCATGTATATGCATGACAGTTACTGGTAGCACAATATATGTATGATGGTTACCATGTAGAGTGATGGTATTCTTTGCCAAGAGAATTGTATGAGATGATACTAGTATCGATTATATGGATATAGAATAGGAAGGATGTGTTGGTATGGGACATATAGCAACGTCAGTGACAGAATTGATCGGGCATACGCCATTATTGCGGATGGGGCAATTTGAAAAAGCAAATGGTGTACAAGCCATATTATTAGGAAAATTAGAAGCTACTAATCCTGGTGGTAGTGTAAAAGATAGAGTGGCAGCCGCTATTATTAAAGAGGCTGTAGAATCAGGAAAATTACAACCAGGCGGTACGATTGTAGAGGCTACCAGTGGCAATACGGGAATTGGATTGGCTGCGATAGGTGCTGCGTTAGGCTATCAAGTTGTTATCGTTATGCCAGAAACTATGAGTATTGAACGACGCAAACTTATGGGCGCCTATGGGGCTAAATTGGTGCTGACTGAGGGTCGGCTAGGTATGAAGGGAGCAATTGCCAAGGCGAAAGAAATTGTGACGGCTACCGCTGGTGCTATCGAAGCGGGGCAATTTTACAACCTTGCTAATCCTGCGATTCATTATAAGACGACAGGCCCTGAAATTTGGGATGATACGGATGGCACGGTAGATATAGTGGTGGCTGGTGTAGGAACAGGTGGCACCATAACAGGCGTGGGGTCCTATTTGAAAGAAAAAAATCCTCACGTACAGGTCGTGGCAGTTGAACCAGTGGACTCGCCGGTTCTTTCCAAAGGGCAAGCAGGTCCGCATGGCATTCAAGGCATTGGCGCCGGATTTGTGCCAGACATATTGGATACATCCATATATGATGAAGTGATTGCCGTGTCGACGGAAGATGCTTTGGCCAGTGCTCGACAATTAGGCCGCATGGAAGGCGTATTGGTAGGTATTTCTTCAGGCGCCGCTTTGTGGGCAGCCGTAGAAGTGGCAAAACGAAAGGAAAATAAAGGTAAAACGATTGCGATTATCTTGCCAGATACGGGAGAACGGTATTTGTCGACAGATTTATTTTCCGACCTATAAAAGATGATATATTCTATTTCGTTAGCCATCGATGTGTGTCGACAAATTTGTGTCTAACTTATAAAAGATGATTCACTCTATTTCGTTAGCAACCGATTATTCAATGATAGTGTTATTTTCTAACTTGCAGAAACGTATAGGGATTGTAGATTCCTCGTTACTATCATCTCTATATTTTTTTAGACTATACCCTATCCATTATTAGGTTAGGGTATTTATATGTATTAGAATATAGCTCATATTAATAGAGTTATGTTAGATTAGATATATATGTTAGAATATAGCTTATGTACATAGGTTGATGTTAGAATATAGAATGTGTTTATAGGTAGCCCTAGATGATAGTGTCTGAGCCTATGAAAATAGAGAAAGATACTACACCAATCGAATACCGTGGCCATAAGCCGATATGATGCCGATGCACTAGTAAAGACTAGGGCATCGGTTTTTTGTGCGTAAATACTGTCTGTATGAAGTAGTAATTATGAGTATGTATTTGTATGGGAGATAGTAGCTATGAGTATGTATCTGTATAGTAGTAGCTATGAGGAATGTATAGTCTATGGATAAGGCTTTGAGCCTATAAAAATAGACGAAGATACTATAGTAATCGAATACTATGGTATGAGCCTATATATAGCATATATAGAGCATGTATAGTTATAGAATGATTCTGTTCTACCATATGTTAGTGTGTTAGAGGTACAGAAGATTTTCATGTAGCAAGAAATTAAGGACACAGTAAGGATAGACGGGTCATGTGTGTAGAGTAGTCTTTATGCTTCTTTTCTAGGCACAAGATACTATTTGCACGATAAGAACAATGTAAACTGACAATAATTTGTTCAAGTTGACAATGTAAATTATGTGTGATTAAATGATAATAGCATAAAAGATAGGTAGTATATTATTAATAAAGGATCTAATATCATGAGTCGAGGACTATTTGTTACAGGAACGGGAACGGATGTAGGTAAGACCTATGTAACCGCTTTATTAGCCAAAAAGATGAAAGAAGCAGGCTATAAACTTGGATATTATAAAGCCGCTTTGAGTGGCGCTGATACGATTGAGGACAGTGATGCAGGTTTTGTTAATCGTATAGGAAACTTAGAACAAGAGAAAGAAACATTGTTATCCTATTTGTATGAACATGCGGTATCACCACATTTGGCGTCTAAATTAGAAGGCAATCCTGTAGAAAAAGAGGTAGTGATAGATGGCTTTCATAAGGTGGCTAGTACGCATGATTATGTAGTGATGGAAGGCAGTGGTGGCATTGTTTGCCCTATTCGGTATGATGCAGATCACGTGTATTTATTAGAGGACATCATACATTGGTGTCACCTGCCAGCACTTATCGTGGCTGATGCGGGACTAGGTACAATCAATTCAGTAGTGCTCACTGTTGAATATATGCGTTCTCGTCATATTCCAGTGAAAGGGATTATTTTAAACCATTATGCAGGTGGCGTTATGGAAGAAGATAATATATATATGATAGAACAATTAACAGGTGTATCCGTCCTAGGCTTGGTAAAAGCAGGCGATACAGAGTTAGACATAGATCCTTCCCTATTGGCAAACTTATTTGATGATGTATCAAAATGATATATCTGTTAGCGGTACGGTGATATAGGAGCGAGCGACTTGCCATGGTTACAAGTAGTACATAGTATAGTGTAGGAGAAATGCTACTTGTAACTTGATATACAGAGGATGGCGATAGCTTTCCCCTAGGCCTATGTGCTAGTATTCGTAGTAAGTTAGATATAGGTTACACAGGGTATAATCAGCGAGTGTATGAGTGATAAAGTAGTCGTGTATAGTAGATATATACGCTAGGTGCGTTTGATGAGGTGGTATAGTAATGGATTGGGTAGCAGAAGATTTACGATATGTGTGGCATCCATGTTCACAAATGAAAGATTACGAAGAATTAAAACCGATTATTATTGAAAGGGGTCATGGGTCCTATTTGTACGATAATACGGGGAAAGAATATATTGATATTATTAGCTCCTGGTGGGCAAATTTGTTGGGCCATACAAATCAGCGTATTAATGATGCTATCAAAACTCAATTAGATACATTGGAGCATGTCATCTTTGCTAATTTGAGCCATAGACCAGCAATTACACTTTGCCAAGAACTTATGAAAGTATTGCCCCCAGGGCTTTGTAAATTTCATTTTAACGATAATGGGTCAGGCGCAGTAGAAGTAGCGTTGAAAATGGCCTTTCAGTATCATTATCAGACGGGGCATCCAGAACGACAAAAATTCATGTGCCTTACAGAAGGGTACCATGGAGAAACCATCGGAGCCTTATCCGTAGGGAGCATGGATGCCTTTTCTAAAATATACAAGCCTATGATGATGGACTCATTTCATGTAGAAGCACCCGATTGTTATCGTTGTCCGTATGGAAAGACGCGAACTAGTTGCCAATGTGAATGCATTGAAGCGGCAGAAAAGATGTTTGCCGCGCATGGCCATGAAACAGCCGCGTTCATTTTAGAACCATTGGTACAAGGTTGTGCAGGGATGCGCATCTATCCACCTTTGTACTTAGAAAAAATTCGCGCCTTATGTGATGCCTATGGGGTCTTGTTGATCGCCGATGAAATTGCTACTGGATTTGGTCGGACAGGCAAAATGTTTGCGTTCAACTATACTAAGGTGAGTCCCGACATCATGACCTTGTCGAAAGGCATTACCGGCGGTTATATGCCGATGTCGGTTACCGTTACAACACAACAAATTTACGATGCCTTTTACGATGACTATAGCAAAGGAAAAGCCTTTTTACACAGTCATACCTATGCAGGCAATCCAGTGGCATGTAGTGCGGCCTTGGCAGTCCAACAGATTATGCGAGAGGATCATATATTAGAAAAAGCGAATGACATGGCAGTGTATTTGCATGGAGCATTAGAAGACGCTTTGGGTAAAAATCCTCATGTAGGAGAAATTCGCCATATAGGACTTATCAATGCCATTGAATTGGTAGAAGACAGACCGAGCAAACGACCATACCCAAGTCAACAGCGGCTAGGCTATGCCATTTATAAACAAGCTTTGGCCGATGGCCTTTTGTTACGCCCTCTAGGGGACGTACTCTACTTTAATCCAGCCTTAACCATCGATAAACAAACTATCGATACGGCGATTGATCGTTGCGTGAAAGCCATGGCAGCGGTTATATAGAAGATACTATTTATAGAACACTGGATATAAGAAATTTAATAACGCCTATATGGTGAATGTCTTACATTAATCATAAAAGTATCGATGTATGGTAGGATTATTGTACTCATCGATAGATGATTGCCTAGCCGATAGGATATTGACTCTTTTATGAACGCCATGGCAGGGTTATGTAGGCGATACTATTTATAGAACACTGGATATAAGAAATTTAATAACGCCTATATGGTGAATGTCTTACATTAATCATAAAAGTATCGATGTATGGTAGGATTATTGTACTCATCGATAGATGATTGCCTAGCCGATAGGATATTGACTCTTTTATGAACGCCATGGCAGGGTTATATAGGCGATACTATTTACACAACACTAGGTATAAGAAATTTAATAACGCCTAGGTGATGAACGTCTTATGCTACTTATAAAAGGAAATCTATGGTAGGATGATGGCACTACCAGAGATGATGATTGCCTATGGATCTATAGCGTAAAGAGTCGTTTTATAAAAGTGATAGCACTATATAGGCTATGATACATGGCTATGTGCGTAGATGGAGCTATGGGCAGTGTATAGAAGTAGTATCACTGGTGATACGCAATCTAATATGTGAAATAGTGTATATGTGACACAAAAAATTGTATAGGTCTTGCTACTAGGGAATGGCGTACGCTATTCCCTATTGTTAGTAAAATGGGGTATAATAAATCATAGTAATCGTGATAATATAAGAAAGTATGAGGAATATCGTTGATACAGGTAAAAGGTCAATATATAGTACCTATAATAAAAGGAATCGCTATAGGGTGCATGATAAGCACTCTAGGAGGTGCGGCGATAACCGTACAAGCGGATATGCCAGGTCGTGATATGTCTATGTCGGAACAGGCCTGGATGGAACAAGTTCATCCCATTGCCGATGGCGTTGCTACCGTAGATAAACAAGTAGTAACAGATTTAATGAAATATGGCTCTACCGTTATCGTGCAAGATAATGGGAGAGCCAATTATCGTGTGAATATACCTAGGATAGCTAATTTTATAGCCTTACATGCAGTAGATCCTAGGGAAGAGGGCATATTTGTTAAAACGGAAGTAGGCTCCTATTATGTAGGGGCTACGAACATGGACACCTATAAGGCACACAATACATATATGAATCAACCGTATGGACATATTACGGAAACTATGGCGCAGAACATTGCGAAAGAGGCAATTTCTCATTATGCAGGTGCTGTATATGGTGGTGGCGGTTTGTTAACCAAGTCGAACGTAGCATATCCAACGTGGGATTATGGGTCGTATCCGAATATAAATGAAGCAATTCCCGATGCTCTGTCGACGTATACCGCTAATTTTTACTTTCCCCAAGATACACATACTTTTTACAATGTATTCAATAGTGTGAATTATAACGTTCATGACCCTAACGCCATAGTAGCCAATTATGATTTTGCAAACTTTGTAATACCGTCTATGCGCCGTGCCACGATTGATAGTAAGTTGGTACATAATTATACCTCTCTTGTTGATGCGACTATTACGGCAAAGATTCCTGCCTATTTAGACTATGTAGATACACAAACTGATGTAGTCAACAATCAAGAGGTAACGGTTCATACCTATATGGATCGTGAACGTAACCAATTTCAAATTATTGATGTGGCTCCATCAACCGTGATAGAAGATCCACATACGGCGAGCACACCGTATCGTGAATTAATGCGCGGCGTTAATTCACTTGTGTATAATGGCGCTAGCATTGATTCTGCCTCATTAGTATTAGCCAATGAGGCGATGGGTGTATTCTTTGCTGGTACACAATATGGTAAGCACTATATGTACTACTGGATATATCCGGAACATACGAATCGTATGGTAGGGATTACCTTTGTGTATGATACATTACCTAAGCATATGTCGAAACAAATGATGACAGATATTATCCAAAGTATATTGTATACGAGTGGACAACATCGAAATAATCATGTCTATGCCTCGATAGAACCGTTACGTCAGGATTAATCGTGTGAGTGCGTATAAAATGACTGGATACACACTCATACATACACAATTACCCAATTCAGAAGTATCTAGCGTAGTAGTATTTCTGGCCAGTAGTTTGTCATCATCCATTTGCTAAACCTTGCGTGAGCGTAGTAGTATTCGTGGTCAGTAGAAGAGGACCCCACGAACCAATAGAGTAAATCGATAAGCCTTTAATATACATAGTTAGCACGTTGACGATAGTGTGTAGGCGTGCAATGGTAGGTTTTAAAAAATAATTTATTAAAGTAACTGGGCTGATTAAATCCGCATTGATAGGCAATATCGGTAATGGGATAATCTGTCGTGATTAATAAGTGGCATGCCATTTGTAGACGATATTGGTTGACATAGACCATCGGGGATTGATGGACATATTTTTTGAAAATCTTACAACAGGAACTAGGACTGACATTGCCGGCAGCTGCTATGTCATGTAAGGTCAGTTTTTGCCTATACTGTTGATAAATATACTGCAACATTAGATTTTGCAAGGGTAAATCTTTGTCCATGGTAGAGGTGGATGGAAGATGCTTTTCATATAGTAAGTATATATATTTCATGAGCATATATGCTTGCCCTAACAGATCCAAATCACTGCCAGGAGCAGCTGACTGTTTGCATGCCACCATAGTATCGATGGCATATTGTAATTCCTGATGGTATAAGTCGTTAGCAGATACATGTTGATAGTGATACTGCGAGGTATTTAAGAAGGGTTCCATGTATTTTTTAGAAAGCCATGTATTGTCCGTGATGATACTAGGACTGATTAACACAAAATTAAACTGGCAATAGGGACTTGTTGTTAACATAGCATTGTGTAATTGAGAACTATTGATGAACAATATATCATCGCTTTTTACGTGAATTGCTTCTCCATTGATGTAGTAAGTCATAGAACCAGTTAGAATGTGAATGATTTCTATGTCTGTATGAAAGTGATTTACTGTTTTACAAATGACATGTTCCTGTAACTCTTCTGTTAAGGCTACAATCGGTAATGTGCTGGTATTGATCGCATTGAGGTCATACATGGAAAACTCCTTTTGTGTGGTGAATAGGAAACATAGCGTAATATGGGCATAAACAGTTGCACTCATAGATATATAACATACAGTATGTATAGGATGCGACTAGGATTTTGATAGGCATATTCTTTACACATGGGAATATTATTAGTTATAAATTGTAGATATGTTTGTTCATTCATTAAGGGATTGCTATGATTGTATTAGTAATCCCTATTATTTTGCTATTTTCTTGATTATGTTAGTAGTATTATATCATTAGCAACACAAAAAGAGAATGATATTAATTTTCTTTTTGTATAGGCATTCTCTATAAGCCCGTAGTAATGACTGTGATATGACATACTTCTTGTGATGTAAGTGTGATAAGGCATATTTCTTATAAACCTATTAGGATGCGAACATATGTCGCATGCGATAAGAACGGTAGATCATTGAGGAACACCTTACAAAATCTATTATATTAGCGGATAAGGTTGGGTATACCTCGTTTTGTCACTAAAGATAGGAATAAGGTATATTCCTTACAACCTACAAAGATGCGGATATATTTCGTAGCGCAACAGAGACTGGATGGGGAGCCCTTCACGATTTTCTGCTTTAGTAGGCGAGGTTGGTTCATTTATGAGATTCTTATCTTGGTTCTAGAAAGCATGTGAATGATGGTAGTAGGCGCAGATATAGGCTGATGGATGTGTACTTTCAGAGGCGAGGGTATTGACGTAGTAGTCGCACGGTAGGACTCGCATGATGGAATAATGACAGTATTGCTTGCGTAGTTCTTAGGGAATGCGTTCTGTATATTGTATATAAGGAGATTATTATGAACTATCAACAACAAGTCAATGAATATGTAGCGAATTTAGGTATTTGGAATTTTAAGTTGCATAATTTACACTGGAATGTAAAAGGGATAGCCTTTAAAAGTGTACATGAATTTTTGGAAAGCGTATACGATGAAGCCTTTGAATACTATGATGCAGTAGCAGAATTATTGAAAATTCAAGGGGCTAATCCTGTTGTGAAAGCAGCGGACTATTTACAACTAGCATCGATTCAAGAAATTGATGGGAAAGATTTCTCTATTGAAGAAGCCATCACTATTTTGGAAAGCGACATGAAGCTTATGAGTAATTTGGCAAGACAAATTCGTGAAGCCGCTGATAAAGATGATAATTTTGCGCTAGCTAATATGATGGAAGATCATATTGCTTATTATGAAAAACAATTATGGTTTATACGGGCTACATTAAATAAATAGGATATTTGATGTATTCATGTCTATGCGTATGTACTGATATATCAATATAAATTGTATAGGTAGTATGATGTAGTACGTAGTAGAGAAACGATTAAGTTCATAAAGGTCTTTTGCTGGATTTTTGTGAAACCTATGATATAAGTAGATATATTGATACGATAGGATACAATGTAGAAGGTAGATGTTTTTATGAAAGGAAAGTATCTACTAGTTAGCTTACTACAAGCATAGGAAAACATAAAAGCACAAGCTCCACTTGATAATACAAGTGGAGCTTGTGCTTTTTAGGTATAAGTGGTAGATACTTATGAGCAGTATACCACGTATCTATAGTAAAGTATCCCAAAGAAGTAAAATGTTATTACCTATTTCTGCGTGAAATCGAATACTATTTGTATGTGGACATGGTTCCCAAGCTACATGATGTGCTGAGTTTACTTGTCCATATTTTGTTTTAAAGGCCTGCGCCATTTCATCATTGAATTGCACGTCGAGCATCATATTGTAGCGATCATACTGTGTATCAACTAGTATGTAATGGCTATCTATTACTTTGAGATTGTATCGTTTTTCAATGAGTTCAATATAGGCTTTAGGCGCTGGATAATCTGATGCCATAGTTAATCTCTCCTTAGTATGTACATTTTTATAAGTGTTGAGGAGACTTATAAAATATAAATATGTATGTAGAAAATAGATGTACGTAGGGTAGGGCTTGTGAAGGGAAGAAATTTTATGATGCATATAGTATTTGTAAGTTTGTTGTATAGAAAAATTAGCACTTGCATTCATAAAAATAGTAATGATGGTTATCAATTCATCATCAACAACATCCCTACCCTAGAATTATCTAATTTCAAAAGGAGATGATGCTTTATAACTATTTTCAGATATATCCGTTTGTGCAAATAGTTCGATAAAACGATTGACCGCCATGGTGGCTGTCATAGTACCAGAAATGATATCTTCTTCAATGGAATCCTTACTAGCAATAACATTCGGTGATCGATAGAATAAATTGTGGAGGTGTTCTTCGACCATAGAATATACCCAAGAAAGGGTTTGTTGTTTACGACGCGCGGCTAACACACCATTTTCGGTGCCTTGCTTCATGAATACTTCGATTACGTTGTTCCAAAGTTCCATGATACCAGCGCCCGTATAGGCAGAACATGTATAGGCATGGGTTGTCCATTGTTCTGTCGCTTTTCGAATGAAATAAAGAATTCGTTCATATTCAGCGCGAGTCACTTTCGCACGAGGTAGATTATCGCCATCCGCTTTATTGACAACGATGGCGTCGGCCAATTCCATAACGCCTTTTTTCATACCTTGTAGTTCATCACCAGCACCAGTTAATACGACGAGTAAGAAAAAATCCACCATGGACCGTACGGTTGTTTCACTTTGTCCTACACCGACAGTTTCCACTAGAATTGTATCGTATCCGGCGGCCTCACATAATAAGAGGGTTTCGCGACTTTTACGCGTTAAGCCACCTAGTGTACCACCCGATGGGGATGGACGAATAAACGCATTCGGTTCACGAGATAATTGTTCCATGCGAGTCTTATCACCAAGGATACTCCCTCTAGTAACAGTACTCGATGGGTCAACGGCTAATACGGCTACTTTATGACCATCTTGACATAATTTGGTGCCTAATGCTTCTATGAAAGTTGATTTACCAGCGCCAGGAACACCAGTAATACCGATACGACGGGAATTACCAGTGTACGGTAATAGTCGTTGAATGACTTCTTGGGCTATAGAAAAATGGGCAGCTGCATTGCTTTCAATTAATGTGATGGCACGAGATAGTATCATGCGATCGCCAGCAAGAACCCCTTGCACATAATCATCGACAGTTAACTTTTTACGTTTAATCACTTTAGGCATGTGAGCAGGTTTGGCTGCTTGTGTATGTTCTGACATGCCATCATGCCCACCGTCAACACCACGCATAACACGGCAAGCAAATTGTTTATCATCCTCTGTAGGAACCCAATCGGGTTTATACGTTTCAGTCATAGATTAGCCCCCCTCGTGAGTTTATTCCTCCTCTAATCGTTCATTTAATAATTCAAGTACTTTTTTAGCACATACTGGAATGATGGTACCAGGTCCAAAGATGGCAGCGGCACCATGTTCATATAAATAATCATAGTCCTGTGCTGGAATAACACCGCCAATAACAACCATAATATCTTCACGGCCTAATTTGGCTAATTCTTCAATTAATTGAGGCATCAATGTTTTGTGACCAGCGGCTAAGGAGCTCATACCAACGATATGAACGTCGTTATCTACCGCATCTTTAGCGGCTTCAGCTGGTGTTTGGAATAAAGGTCCAATATCTACGTCATAACCCATGTCGGCAAAGGCAGTGGAGATAACTTTAGCGCCACGGTCATGACCATCTTGACCCATTTTAGCAATGAAGATACGAGGACGACGACCTTGTTTCTTTTCAAATTCATCGGTCATTTGACGAACTTCAGCAATGACATCATCGTCACTAAATTCACTGGAGTATACGCCAGAAATCGAGCGGATAATTGCTTTATGGCGACCACATACTTTTTCTACAGCATCGGAAATTTCACCTTTAGAAGCACGAGCACGCGCTGCTTCTACGGCTAATTCAAGTAAGTTTCCTTCTCCAGTTTCCATAGATTTAGTAATAGCTTCTAGGCAGCTACGAACTTTATCGTTGTCACGGTTAGCACGCAATTTTTTCAATCGTTCGATTTGTGATAAACGTACGGCAGTATTATCAACTTCTAAGATATCAAGAGGATCTTCTTTATCAAGACGTAAATAGTTAACGCCTACAATTTTTTCAGAGCCCGAATCAATGTGCGCTTGTCGACGAGCCGCAGCTTCTTCAATACGCATCTTAGGCAAGCCTGTATCGATGGCTTTTGACATACCACCTAAGGCTTCAACTTCTTGGATGTGTGCCCATGCCTTGCGAATCAATTGGTTAGTTAAGAATTCTACATAGTAGGAACCGCCCCAAGGATCGATAACCTTACATACTTTCGTTTCATCTTGAATATATAATTGTGTATTACGAGCAATACGTGCGGAGAAGTCAGTTGGCAAGGCAATCGCTTCGTCTAGCGCATTGGTGTGCAATGACTGTGTATGACCAAGAGCGGCCGCCATAGCTTCGATACAAGTACGAGTAATATTATTGAATGGGTCTTGTTCTGTTAAGCTCCAACCAGAGGTTTGCGAATGTGTACGCAATGCCATTGATTTAGTTTTCTTAGGATGGAAGGAATTAACAATTTTAGCCCATAACATACGACCAGCACGCATTTTGGCAATTTCCATGAAGTAGTTTTTACCCATGGCCCAGAAGAAGGACAACCGTGGTGCGAATTGGTCAATGGTCAAGCCATGTTCTGTACCAGTACGCAAGTATTCAAGTCCATCTGCCAATGTATAACCTAATTCAATATCCGCTGTGGCACCGGCTTCTTGCATATGATAGCCAGAAATAGAAATACTGTTAAATTTAGGCATATACTTAGATGTATATTCAAAGATATCACCAATGATACGCATGGAAGCAGCTGGTGGATAAATGTAGGTGTTACGCACCATGAATTCTTTTAGAATATCATTCTGGATTGTACCAGCCATAACGGCTTTATCAACGCCTTGTTCTTCACCGGCTAGAATGTAGAACGCCATGATAGGAAGTACGGCACCATTCATTGTCATGGATACAGACATTTGATCAAGTGGAATACCGGAGAATAAGATTTCCATATCAAGGATGGAGTCAACCGCAACGCCCGCTTTACCAACGTCACCAACAACGCGTGGATGGTCTGAGTCATAGCCACGGTGTGTAGCCAAGTCAAAGGCGATGGATAAGCCTTTTTGACCAGCTGCTAGGTTACGACGATAGAAGGCGTTAGATTCTTCGGCGGTAGAGAAACCAGCATATTGACGAACTGTCCATGGACGAGTGACATACATGGTGGAATATGGTCCGCGTAAGAATGGAGGTATGCCAGCAACGTAGTGCAAGTGATTGCAATCCTTATAAGCGGATTGGTCATATAATGGCGCTACATCAATTTGTTCCATAGTTCGATAATAGCTATCATCAAAGGATTTGCCAGTTTCGGCTTTTAATTTTTCTTCCCATGCAGTGAATGCCTTTGGGTCTTGGCTGGCTTCTGCAAAAGGAATGGTTGTAAAATCAGGAATTTTTGACATAGTTAGCACATCCCCTTTTCTTGTTGCATATGACGCAATGTTTCATAACAATTTGATTTCACACTGATGTAATCATCCATGCCAGCAGCATCACAAAGTTCTTTTAATTCTGCGGATGGAGCACCGGCTAAGAATACTTTCATAGCAGGGTTTTTAGCTTTGATGGCTTTTGTAATAGCTGGTGCTAACTCTGGATAAGTCGCATCGGTAGAGCATACGATTGTCGCATCGGCTCCTGATTCTAAAGCGGCTGCCACAGCGTCATCGATTGTTTTGAATCCATTATTAGTCAATACATCAAAAGCAGCTACTTGCATAAAGGAAGTAACAAAATCGGCACGTGCTTTATGTTGTGGAATTGGTCCCATATTTGCTAAGAAAATAGTGACATTACTATTATGTTCAGCTTTATACGATTCTGTACGCATACGTAATTGTTCGAATTGTTCAGTCCAGCGATGAGGCGCAATAGGATCTACGCTTTCCCCTTTGGCACTTTCAGATAAGGCAGCATCAATTTCGCCTAATGTAGCACCGCTGCGAATGGCTTTTTCTGCTGTATCCATCAAGCTACCTGGTTCACTGAAATCACGTTTACTAATTTCAGAAAGTAGTGATTCAGTAAATGCATTATCGCGTACTTTTTTGTTAACGGCTAAGTCGGACTGTTTAGTTTTGTAAATACCATCAAAATCGACAGCAGGAATTTCCAATAATTCTTCTGTCATATTTGGATACATGTTGTTACCAACGGCACGATCTTTACGAGTCGCTAAGTTTTTGAAACGTTTTTGTAAAATTTCATCAATAGCTGTTTGCACTTTGCCAGATGTTAATGCGGCTAGAATGCTACCGTGACCTTCGATGTCTTGGAATTTAGCCCATGCTTTTTCCGTAAATTCTTTACAAAGTGGTTCAATATACCAACTACCACCAGATGGGTCGATCGGTTGAATAAAGTTGAATTCATGTTGTTCCATAATTTGAATATTGCGAGCAATACGACGAGAAAATTCATCGCTTGGACGAATGCAATGATCAAATGGTTTTACAAACATACCGTCGATACCGCCAATAACGGCAGAGAATGATTGAGTCGCTGCACGTAATAAGTTTACATATGGGTCATATTTGGTTTGACAGAATGTAGAAGTGCTGACAAATAGATTAATTTTTTGTGCTGTTTCGTCACCACCGCAATGGCGAATAATCTGTGCCCACATAGTTTTTACACTACGTAATTTAGCGATTTCCATGAAGAAGTTAGCACCTACACTAAAGTGTACGCGTACATGTTTACAGAATGTGTTTACATCAATACCACGTACTTCCATAGCACGAAGATAGGTAAGTGCCGTATTCATCGCATAGGCTACTTCTTGAATATCGTTGGCACCACCATTGTGATATACATCGGTATCAATCATTACAGTACGTAACTGTGGTGCATAGGTTTCTGCCCAGCTAATGGCATGCGCCATTTCATCGTAATACTCATCGAGAGGGCGCTTTAGTGAGCCCAAACGTGCTAGTTCTCCCATAGGATCACTAGTGATAGCACCTGTTAGTGACGATAAATCGATGGATCGACGTTCACAAACGGTAGCGATGGCAGCTAATAAGGCAATGTTAGAAGCACCACAATGAATATCAAGTTCATTAGCTGCTAAGTCCACATCTTGTAAAAGTGTATCTACATCGGCTAAGGTGCTAAGGGATACACCACAATCGGCTACATCTTCTTTGTTTGCTTGATCAAAGTCAAGGCCTTTACGAGTTGCTGTGTCAAGGTAGACAGAAGCGGCAGTAGAACCTTTTTTTAATTCATAGAGTATTTGTTCATTCGCTTCTTTTGGTGTTTTCCCGTCTACACGTTGAGCAATTATCCAAGGTTGATGAATATAACCTGCTGGATTAGCACCACGTAAATTACTTTCACAACCAGGATAGGTTTTATTGTGGGTAAGGCCTTCCTGATCTTCCAGACGATAAATTGGATTTAATGTAATTCCTTCATAAGTGTCGGTGAACATACTACGTTCAAAAGATTTACCTTTTAATAAACCGATAACATCTTCTTTCCAAGCTTCAAAAGTAGGCACATCAAATTCATCAAAGCTTACTGCTGGAAGTTCTTCTTGTAGATTGTCTTCACCATGTTGCATAGAGGCACAACAAGTCGAATTGTCGGCGGAATCATGATGATTGTCTTCGCCATGTTGCATAGTGAGGTTAGTATCTTGTTCCATATAACTGTATCCTTTCTGTTTGAGTTGGGGCAGTATATACCAAAATTGAATGAAGATGTATGTCGATTTATACAGCTTGATTGGTTCACGGACCGTCTACCTAATGCAAGGTATTAATGGACCTCATACTAATAAAAAAAGCCATCGCGGAAACGATGGCGTACACATTAGACAAAACCCCAATCTGTCATTGCTTTTCGTAGTAAGGGCGCATCTCTTCATATATCGTCACACAATTACAGTATCGATGAGTTAACGTTTGATATCCTATAATATTGCCATCTATATCATGGGAGATGAGGAGAAACAATGTTGATAAGGAAATCATTCTGTTTGCATTGATAGAATGTGTATAGATACATTCTATGATGGTATGTATTATAAGAAAAACCGTCTTTCAATAGATGAAAAACGGTAGATATTCTTAACTATAGTATAGGCACTATACAATACCACATAATTAGTATATACATGTTACATATCTACCTGTCTCTCGCAGTTCAAACGATAATGCTTCTTATAGGCAGTTCTTCTGACTTAAATTCAACGCTGACTTCGCCTTCCCAGTTACCCAGTGACATTGTGAAGTGTGCTCATTATTACAGCGGCGGGACCGTGTCGGAGTTACACCGACTTCTCTATTAAGCTACATATGATACATATAAATGTAGATACTCTACTTTGAAACTATGTGACATATGATGTGTATAGCACCTATAAGGTTTGATATTCAGTTGTTTGAGTTCATTATAGGCTTGAAAAAAATGATTGTCAATTTATGGATACTTCAATTGCTAAAAGCACATAATCACTAGCTTTCTTGCGTTTTATTCATATTGCACATATATCAAATTGTTATAAGTGCTATATGATAGATAGCTTTGAAAAATCTTTTTTTAGAATCGGCGGTAACAGTCCAAGATGATAGATATAGATAGGTTTGCGGACCTTATATATGGGTGATTTCTAATCATTCATCGCCATAGTGATTATGAAAAATAGTTATATACAAGTATTTATAAATTTCGTTATAATATAATTTGATAAACGTTATTAGTTAACACTGGGGAAAGAAAATCTCTTATTCTACTATATCTGACTTTTATAGGGATAGGTATGTGGATACTACTTGTCGTGGTTATTGAAAAAGTAAGTGTATTGCGTAGACCTAGGGCGCTCGTCACTCAAGAAATTTGAATAGGATCTAGGAAATAAGCATGGTATGCATTGAGGTCTACGTATTTGGCGGTAATTAAGATACGAGAGTCGTATCTGTGATATTCTGTCATGCGCGTATCGTGTTATGCACTGATACCATTTGGGAGATACTCAGTGCGATAGCATGTAATGGTGATAGACAACGAATGATACCTATATGATAATCGATAGGTGCTATGATTGATGGTAGTGGTATACATGTATCGCAATATATAGCGTGTATGTAGGATTTGTACGTAGAAAGTGTGTTAGAAAGGGCTTGGTATGAAACAGATGACAACAATGAATAGAGAAACAAAACGCTCTAGATGGATGCGGTATGGTTGGTTAAGTGTAGGGTTTTTAAGTCTTGCATTAGGAACGATTGGCTTGGTATTACCTATTTTGCCGACGGTACCATTTTATATGGCTACTTTATTTTGCTTTGGCAAAGGTTCAACGCGATTACATCAGTGGTTTATAGGGACGAGTATGTATACAAAACATGTGGCACCCTTTGAAAGAGAGAGGGCGCTCACAAGAAAATCAAAAATTTCTATTATTACAACGGTTACCATTACTATGGGTATTGGATTCTATTGTATGGGTGACAGTATAGTGGGGCGCAGTCTCTTAGGAATTGTATGGGTTCTCCATGTAATAGCGATGGTGTGGATTGTCAAGACGAAACCAGAATCCTTGTAGTCATATGACGTACATAGTTTGTTAACTAGTGCGCATGGTGCAAAACGAGAATTGATATACTCATATGACGTACATGGTTTCTCCGATAGAGTTAGTTCTGATGTGTTTGTTAAAGGGTATTCATAGTACGTACATGGTTTACCAGAATGCATTGTTCAAGTTCAATGCCATAATCATATAGTCGTATTCCGCACATGGCCTATCAGTGATCAGTGTATACTGTCACTTTTTGTATAGCTATACATTCTAGCGCATCAATTAGGCAGAAGTCATACATATGTATTGATTAGTCAAATTTATAAATAGTATTAATTTTATAAGCTAGTTCGTTGACCCTGTTAGGGGCATATGATATGATTATTACGTAGATAATCTAATGGGGAACGGCGATGCCCTCCCTGCTATCAATGAAGGAGCGATATGAATGATTGAACGATATACACGAGAAGAAATCGGTCGTATTTGGGACGAACGTCATGAATTTGAATCGATGTTGGAAGTTGAAATTTTAGCGTGTGAAGCACAAGCGGAATTGGGTAATATTCCTAAGGAAGCAGCGAAAGCGATTCGTGAAAAAGCGGATTTTAAAGTCGAACGCATTCATGAAATTGAAAAGGAAACCAATCATGATATTATTTCGTTCGTTACAGCAGTGGGTGAATTTGTAGGGGATGAAGCTAAATATATTCACATGGGGTTAACCTCTACAGATGTGAAAGATACAGCCTTAGGCATTATGATGAAAAAATCTTGTGACATTTTATTGAAAGACTTGCATACATTCCATGATGTGCTTCGTCGTAGAGCGAAAGAATTTAAGTATACGCCAATGGTGGGACGTACGCACGGTATTCATGGAGAACCAACTACGTTCGGCTTGAAATTGTGCCTATGGATGGCAGAAATTGAGCGCGACATAGAACGGTTGGAACGTGCAAAACAGACTGTAGCGGTAGGTAAATTATCGGGGGCTGTAGGGACCTATTCTGTAGTGGATCCCTTTGTAGAACAATATGTGTGCGATAAATTAGGGCTTACACCTGTGAAAGTAGCGACCCAAGTGGTACAACGCGATCGCCATGCAGAATTACTATCAACGATTGCGATTATCGGCAGCACCTTAGATAAAATCGCTTTGGAAATTCGTCATTTACAACGCACGGAAGTGCGGGAAGCAGAAGAATATTTCTCGCCAAAACAGAAAGGATCCTCTGCGATGCCTCACAAGCGCAATCCGATTACATGCGAACGCATTTGTGGATTGGCTCGTGTCCTTCGTGGCAATGCACAAGCGGCGTTAGAAGATGTAGCATTATGGCATGAACGAGATATTTCACATAGTTCTGTAGAGCGCATTATTTTACCAGATAGTACGATTACATTGGATTATATGTTGTCATTGGCGACGAAAGTAATCGATAAATTATTAGTATATCCAGATACTATGATGGCGAATATGCAACGTACGGGAGGACTTATCTTCTCACAACGTGTACTCACTTCCTTGGTAGAAAAAGGTGCCGTTCGCGATCAAGCGTATCGCTGGGTACAAAAATATGCTATGGAGCGGTGGTTAGAAGGCAAAGACTTTGCTAAGGGGTTAAAGTCCGATACTAACATAGGTAAGTATTTAACACCAGAAGAAATCGACGCTTGTTTCGATTACAAACCACTATTAAAACATGTGGATACGATTATGGCACGATTTGGTCTATAAGGATGTAGCATAAACGAAACGGATGAACACTACAAAGTAGATAGTGATGATGGAATGAAGAAATTTCTATCATCATATGGACTACATCTATTCGTAACAATATAGTATATAAGCGACTATCACAAAATAGTCTTACATAAGACAGAGGAAAGTTGATCAAAACGTATGAACTGCACTCCAAAAATTGAACACAATTTTTGGAGTGCAGTTCAGCATCAACTTTCCTCTGTTTTTCTAGTTTATGGTGTACTCTATAGGCACTTCTTTATGGTATACACCTATAGATATTTGTTTAGAGTATATCCTATAGGTACTTGCTTGATACATATCATAGATAGTTGTTTATGGTATACCCTATGAATACTCGCTTATGATATATATCTATAGATACGTACTTATGATATATCTATAGGTAGCTTAGAAATATAGGCGACTCCGTCAAGGATCGCGTTGCTCGTTAACTACCGCATAGGTAGCTTAGAAAAAGTAACATTAGTGTTTACTCTAACAGTCAATGTTAACTACTGCATAGATTCTTGTTTATGGCATATACTTAGAGAACTGGAGCGGTGCCTTGATGTACACGTTCTTGTATATAGGCACGTATGTACTGTATGTTCAATGTACATGACTCCTTTTATAAGGATAAGAAATACTCGTGCATGGCCGTATGATCTGTTACTTCTGGATGAAAGGAAACGGCTAGTTGCTTTTTGTATTGAGCGGCGACAATCATATCATCCACAGTGGCGAGCACTTCCACATCGCTACCGACGGATTCAATGTAAGGCGCTCGAATAAAATGCATAGGCACCATTCCTACGTGAGTTACGGAAGCAGTCGTTATAAAGCTGCTAGATTGTCTGCCATAGGCGTTTCGTTTCACGGTAATCGGCATAGTTTGTAAATGGGAGCGCCGATCATTGGTTGTACTTTCACTGAGTAAAATCATGCCAGCACAGGTACCAAATGTAGGGAGCCCTTGGGTAATTTGTTCCCGCAAAGGTTCTAACATATGCATATCCCGTAATAATTTGCCCTGTACCGTACTTTCACCGCCGGGTAAAATTAAGCCGTCATACGATTGGAGTACATCTTGTGACTGACGAAGTTCCACCGTAGTTACCCCGAGCGTGGCTAACAGGCGTTCGTGTTCGATAAAAGCACCTTGCAAAGCGAGAACCGCAATTTTTTTACTCATCTTACTGACCTCGCTCTGCCATGAGTAATTCGATTTCTGCTTCGTTGATACCGACCATGGCCTCTCCTAAATTACTGGATACGCGTGCGATTAATGCTGCATCTTGATAATTGGTGACCGCCTGCACGATGGCAGCAGCTCGTTGGGCAGGATTGCCAGATTTAAATATGCCAGATCCTACAAATACACCGTCTGCACCTAGTTGCATCATAAGTGCCGCATCAGCTGGTGTGGCAATGCCACCTGCGGCAAAGTTGACTACCGGCAATGTGCCAGTGGCGTGAACGGTGGCTACAAGTTCATAAGGGACTTGTAATGATTTGGCCACGTCATATAATTCATCGGTGCGCAAGCTTTTAATGTGAGCGATTTGTTTCTTCACAAGGCGCATATGGCTTACGGCTTGTACTACGTTGCCCGTACCTGGTTCGCCTTTGGTGCGAATCATAGCGGCCCCTTCGTTAATACGTCGTAACGCTTCTCCTAGATCTTTAGCACCACATACAAAGGGTACGTGAAAGTCGCGTTTGTTGATGTGATGTATGGTATCTGCAGGAGATAGTACTTCGCTTTCATCGATATAATCAATATCGATGGCCTCTAATACTTGGGCTTCTACGAAATGCCCGATGCGACATTTTGCCATGACGGGAATGGATACGGCGGCTTGAATCCCTTGAATCATAGCGGGATCACTCATGCGTGATACGCCGCCAGCAGCACGAATGTCCGCTGGAATTCTCTCTAACGCCATAACGGCACAGGCCCCGGCTTCTTCGGCAATCTTAGCTTGCTCTGGTGTGGTAACGTCCATAATTACGCCGCCTTTTAACATTTGTGCTAGTTCTTTGTTTAATTCATGTTGTTCTCTGTTCATAATTCCTCCTACGTGTTCATCAATAGTGATGTGTCTAGTATACACTTATGTGATATTATTAAAATAACCATTTTGATATTTTTTGATAGAACCAGATGTGAGGTTATATGATTACCTATGAATTGCGAGAAGACGTGACATCTCCTTTATACGCCCAGTTATATGAGTATATACGAATGGACATAGTCAATGGTCATTTAAAAGCACATGACAAGTTGCCGTCGAAACGCCATTTGGCAAACCATTTACAAATTAGCGTGATTACGGTTACTACGGCGTATGAACAATTAATGGCGGAAGGCTATATTTACACCAAGCCTAGGCGCGGTTACTATGTGATGGAACAAATCGTTAAAGGCGATACGCCAACCATTAAAGAGGCGGTGTGTGAAAGGGATACATCGCTGGTTATAGCTCCACCGTCGTATCGATTGGATTTGACGGCCAACGACACACCACAACAGGCGTTTCCCTTTAGCGTGTGGTCAAAATTGATGCGCCATCGCATGAGTTATGGGCAACAAGAGTTGATGGCCACATCACCGCCAGCAGGGGTCTATGCGCTGCGACGGGCAGTGGCAGGGTATTTACGAGTTTTTAGAAATATGCCCGTTGAGGCCGATCAAATCATTATAGGAGCGGGCACAGAATATTTATATACGATTCTCATTCATTTGTTGCAGCAAGACTATGTATACTGCTTGGAAAATCCTGGTTATTCGAAACTTTCCCATATTTACAAACAACATCAACGGACGTGTACCTATGCACGATTAGATGAGGAGGGCGTTGTTATGGATGACATTATCCACGCGGACCCACAAGTCTTGCATTTGAGCCCATCGCATCACTTTCCTACAGGAAAGGTGACATCCATAGGGCGTCGCCAAGAATTACTACAGTGGGCCGCAGCTTCCTCGGATCGCTATATAATTGAAGATGATTACGATAGTGAATTTAGACTGACAGGAAGGCTGATTCCTACTTTGGCGAGTATTGATACGAGTCAATCGGTTATTTATATGAATACGTTCTCTAAAAGTTTGGCCTCTACCATTCGTATTAGTTATATGGTATTACCACCATCGCTCATGAATATCTATCATGAAACGATGACCTATTGTAGTTCGACGGTGTCTAACTTTGAACAATATACGTTGGCAGACTTGATTGAACAAGGATATTTTGAGCGCCATATTAATCGCATGCGCACCTATTACCGTAAACAGCGACAACAAGTCATTCACACGATGAAAGCAAGCTCTCTATATCCGTACTTGAGCATTCAAGAAAATAGCTCAGGCTTACACTATGTAATAACCCTTGCGACGACGATGAGTGATACGGAGTTTATTAAACGTTGTCATGAGAAAGGCATCCATATTAAAGCCCTTTCAGAGTACTATCAAAAGAACACACACCGCGATATATGTACGCATCAATTCATTATCAATTATTCGAATATCGATATAGACGCCTTACAATGGGGATTAGAAGAAATGTATGCGATTATTGTGGGTGAGTGATAGAACGGATACTTTACTCATGGACAATACACGGGTAAATGTATTAAAATAGAGTGTAATCGATTGTTATCTAATGGAGGATATAATTATGGCAACAAGTATGGTAATTGGCACTCAATGGGGTGACGAAGGTAAAGGTAAAATTGTTGACTATTTAGCAGAACAAGCTGATGTCGTTGTGCGTAGCCAAGGTGGTAATAATGCAGGTCACACGGTTGTAGTCGATGACAAAGCATTCGCATTGCGTTTATTACCAAGCGGTATTTTGTATGATAATAAAACAAATGTTATCGGTACAGGTGTTGTCATTGATCCGAAAGTTTTTTTAGAAGAGCTTAGCAATTTGGAAAAACAGGGGAAATCCGCAAAAGGATTGCAAATTTCAAATCGAGCTCATGTGATTATGCCCTATCATATTCGCTTAGACGAAGCAGAAGAAGCATCTAAGGGAACTATGAAAATTGGGACCACTAAAAATGGGATTGGCCCATGCTATGCAGATAAAGTCAATCGTGTAGGTATTCGTGTTTGCGATTTATATGATGAAGACCTATTTGTGACAAAATTAAAATATAATGTGACGATCAAAAATAAAATGTTCACGAATGTGTATGGCGTAGAACCAGTTGATTTTGATACGATTTTAAGAGATTATAAAAATTATGCAGCGCAAATTAAAAAATTTGTGGCCGATACGAATAGTACCGTTATTAATGCCATTAAAGATGGGAAAAAAGTATTATTTGAAGGCGCTCAAGCGACGATGCTTGACCTAGATCATGGCACCTATCCATTTGTCACTAGCTCTCATCCTGTTGCAGGTGGTGCGTCTGTAGGATCTGGTGTAGGTCCTCACTATTTAAATAATATTGTAGGCGTTGTAAAAGCTTATGCAACCCGTGTAGGTGAAGGTCCATTCCCATCAGAACAACTCAACGAAGTGGGAGAAGCCCTTCGTGAAATTGGCCACGAATTTGGTACCGTTACAGGTCGTTCTCGTCGTACTGGTTGGCTAGACTTAGCCGTTGTATCCTATGCGGCAGGATTAAGTAGTTTAGACTACTTAGCCATCACACGTCTTGATATTTTAGACACCTTTAAAGAAATTAAAATTTGTGTAGGCTATACATTAGATGGCAAACCAGTAACTGGATTCCCAGCAGATTTAAAAGAATTAGAACGATGCGAACCTATTTATGAAACAATGGAAGGATGGCAAACTGATATTAGCGGTATTCGTGAATATGATGCATTGCCAGAAGCCGCTCGTCGTTATGTAGAACGCATTGCAGAAGTAACAGGCGTAGCTATTGGTATCGTATCTGTAGGTCCTAATCGTAATCAAACGATTGTAGTGCAAGATGTATTTAAATAAGCTAGTTATTACCTAGCATTTATAGCATAGCGTCATTCTAAGTTAACCATGTGTATAGTATGTGCCACACATACATGCGTGTGGTTAATTTAGTATATGCGTGATAAAGCATGATGATGTATATACACTGTATATGAAATAGTTATGTATACTATGCATAGAATGTGATATAGAATTATTTAAAAAAATAGATTTAATTAACTATTTTGTATATAATATAAAATAGATAAAGATACATTGTTGATAAGTATCAAATTTCTGTTTGCAACATAAGGAGAATTTTTATGGAAGTTTCGTATGAGCGTTTAGCTGCTGTTTTTAAAGCACTCAGTGATGAAACACGATTACACATTGTGGATATGTTGTCTTGCAATGAACTATGTGCTTGTGATATTTTAGCTAGCTTTAATTTATCTCAATCAACATTAAGTTACCACATGAAGATTTTAATTGATGCAGGCGTGGTCAATTCTAAACGCAGTGGATTGTGGACACGATATTCCATCAATGAATCTACCTTTGAAAGTATACTACACATTCTTCCTCAATTGTATAAAACTAAGGATGAATGCATTTGTGCACAGATTAAATATTGTCGTTTGGAAGACAAGCCGGAGTAATCTATGAGACGCTGGATTATGCATGTGGATATGGATGCATTTTATGCGTCTGTGGAGCAACTGGATCATCCAGAATATAGAGGCCGCCCTATTATTGTGGGCGGTCTTTCTGCACGTGGCGTCGTGGCCACTGCTTCCTATGAGGCCCGTGCCTTTGGTGTTACGTCGGCGATGGGGGCGATGAAGGCCCATCAACTTTGTCCAGAAGGCATCTTTGTGCCACCACGGATGGAACGGTATCATCAAGTATCACAACAGATTCATGAAATTATGGCACAGTATACTCCGTACATTGAACCCTTATCGTTAGATGAAGCTTTTTTGGAAGTGTCTGGCATGGGCCATATGTTTAAGGGACCCTATGAATTAGGCAAGGATATTAAAGCGCGCGTGTTACAGGAAACGGGCTTAGTTATTTCCGCAGGCATTGCGCCGAATAAATTGTTAGCCAAAATAGCTTCTGATATTGATAAGCCAAACGGCCTTGTTATCGTTCCCTATGGTAAGGAAATCGATTTTTTAAAAGACTTACCCATATCACGTTTGTGGGGCGTAGGTAAACATACGGAAAAGCGCTTGCACGAAGGGGGCTTTTACAAATTAGGTGATATACAACGCTTGCCAGATGAACGACCACTGATCCCTTATTGTGGCACGATGGCAAAACGATTCTATGATATGAGTCGCGGCATAGATGATCGTCCCGTCGAGTATGAACGGCGTGTGCAATCGGTGGGCAATGAAGAAACCTATGAAATGGATTTGTCGGATCCAGAATTGATCGATTGCGAATGGCGTTATTTTTCTCATCGTGTAGCACGTAGGTTGCGCAAACAACATATGATGGGACAGACGGTGTCTATAAAAGTTCGGTACCACGATTTTGTAACACTTACACGACAAAAAACATTGCATACCGCTACGGATAGTGAGTATGTTTTGTATGAAGTGGCACGGCGTTTATACGATAAAATAGATAGTCACAAGCCGATTCGTTTATTAGGCTTATCGGTATCGCAACTATGTGAGCCTATCGTGCAAACCTCTTTGTTTGCCACAGAAGTCGCGCAAGAGGCGTTAACAGAAACGCTCGATGACTTGGCAGATCGCTTTGGAGAACAGGCCGTTATGCGCGGTGATTTATGGCAACGTAAGGCGCATACGGTGCGTCAAGTAGAAGCCGATCAAGTAGGAATTGAAAAAACGGTAGAAGTAGAACGTAACAACTAGGACTTTACTAGTATGTATAGCCGATGATATACAGAGTAGAATTTAGGGCGTGCGTACACACATAGAGAGGGCAATAGATGACAGAGTATGAATTACGATATGGAAAAGGGGCGGTAACGGTATCGTTACCAGAGGAGAGAGTGCTGCATGTAGTAATGGGAGCGCCGTATCCAGCGATTATGAATACAGAAAAGGCCTTAGTAGATGCCTTAGAGCATCCAGTAGGGACACCGCCGTTACATATGATTGTTCATCCTGGTGAAACGGTTTGCATCGTCGTATCGGATATTACGCGAGCTTGGATTCACTATGAACGATTTTTACCAACCTTGCTGGACTATTTAAATGATGCAGGCATTCCAGATACGGATATATTTTTATTAGTCGCTTATGGTGCTCATCGAAAACAATCAGAGGCAGAACATCGCATGTGTTACGGTGAAGATGTGTGTAGACGAGTACGTATTGAACACAGTTGTGCCGTTAGCGAGGACTGTCACTACCGCCATCAAGGGGTGACATCGCGCGGAGTACCGATTGAAATTAATGAATTAGCCTTAGATGCGGACCGTGTCATTTTAACGGGTGGTTTGGTATACCACATGATGGCTGGTTATGGGGCTGGTCGCAAAGCCGTATTACCAGGCATTTCGTCCTATGAAGCGATTCAAAAAAATCATGTACTATGCTTATCGGATACAGTAGGCGGTGGGTGTAATCCAGATAATTACAGTAGCAATATTAGTACCAATCGCATGCATGCCGATCAATTGGAACATGCACAGGCACTGAATGCAGATTTTTTGATCAACGTCATTAATAACGCAGACAACCAATTAGCTCGCTTTGTGACGGGGCATTGGCAACAGGCCTGGAAAGATGGAATTCATACGGTGGATGAAATCTTTAAAGTGCCGATTACGGCTAAAGCCGATTGCGTTATCGCCTCTGCTGGAGGGTATCCTAAAGATATTAATTTATATCAAGGTATTAAAACACAAGATAATGCGACAAAAGCAGTTCGCCCTGGCGGCGTTATTATTTTACTAATGGAATTAGAAGATAGTCAGGAACTACCAGAATTTATCAATTGGTTTCACTACGATAATCCGAAGGAACATGAAATGGCATTGCGTAAAGGCTTTACGGTGCCAGGATTTATTTCTTTGCACGTAGTAGAAGACTTACAAACCTATACACATATTTTTGTAACCTTAGAGAAAAATAGGTCCATTATTGAGCAAACAGGGGCAAAGATGGCCACCACCGTAGAAGAAGCATTGGCTATGGCAGAAGACATATTGGGTGATGCATTTACGATTAACATATTGCCTACAGGCAGTACGACTATGCCTGTTGTCATGTCGGATGTTCCTAGCAAGAAGAGTGGGGGCAGTTCTTGCCTGTGCGAGGAGTAGACAGAGAAACTTTTACATAGAAGATATAAAATAGTATGTATAGCGTATATACTATGATATAATGAAGTGATATCATTTTATGAGCGCATATAAGTATATGCATATGTTGGCGTAGTAAGCGTATGCATGACGAAGCGGTCAACGTTAGAGGCTCGATAGAATGTGCATGATTTTAATAGGTATAGGATATAGAAAATGAGGGTTGGAAAATGGCAGATACTGTATTCCATGTGGCGATTCATTATGGTATAACTAGCAATGGGTATATTGCATATAATATAGACACAAAAGAACTTACCGTGGTTCTTCCGGAACAAGAATGGGCCGATAAAGTTAAGGCGTATTTAACAACGGAGCAGACGATAAAAAATGCAGTAGGTCTTAATACGTATGAAACGGTTACAGTATTACCAGTTAGCTCCTTAGATAATTTGAAACTAGCCTTAACCCGTATGTGGACGGCGATTGAAGTACAAGTGGATTGGTCTCGGCCTTGGAATTTGTAATTTTCTATTGCGTAGGAACCAGTATTTTGTATAATAGTGATATATCATATGCGTCTATAGCTCAGTAGGATAGAGCGGTGGTTTCCTAAACCATGTGTCGCTGGTTCGATTCCGGCTAGGCGCACCATAATTAATGAGTAACCACAACGTATTTTGCGTTGTGGTTTTTTATATACTTATTAGACGATACAATGATTGATTAGAGGGCTGTAAAAGCTAGAGTAGAACGACTGTAAACTAGATATAACAATATATAGTCATATATGCATATAATAAATTGTACAAAATTTATTTACATTTTACAGAAATGTGCTACAATATGACCTATATTGTTGATAAAGGAGGTTGTTCTATGTGTAAATCAACTAAAAAATCTATGATGACCATCATAGTGGCTATGATTAGCCTACTTATCTGCTCTTTTCTATATGTGGGATGTGGCTCTACAAAGCAAGCGGCACCAGCAGATAAAAAAATTAAAGTCGTTGCGACTACGACTATGTTAGCGGATTTAGCTCGTCAAGTAGGGGGCGACAAAGTAGAAGTACAAGGTTTAATGAAACCAGGTGTGGATCCTCATGTATATTCGGCTACTACTGCTGATGTACAGGCCTTAGAACAGGCGGATGTAATCGTGTACAATGGGGTAGAATTAGAAGGTAAGTTAGAAGAAACGTTAGAAAATTTAGCGAAGAAGAACAAAGTTGTCATCAATGCGAGCTCCTTAATTCCAGAAAACACATTGCTAGATTTTGAAGAAGACGGAGAAGTGGGTAAAGACCCTCATATTTGGTTCTCTGTAAATAATTGGAAAATGGCGACCCAAGCAGTTGTTAAGGGGTTAAGTGAAAAAGATAGTGCTAATAAGGCGTACTATGAAGCACAAGGTAAAGCGTATACCGATAAATTAACTGCCTTAGATGCAAAAGTGAAAGAACAAATTGCATCGATTCCAGAAACATCGCGTGTATTAGTTACTGCTCATGATGCACTAGGCTATTTCTCTAGAGATTATGGCATTGCAGTCAAAGGTATTCAAGGCGTGACTACAGAAGATGCAGCGAATGCAGCAGATGTAGATGCATTGGCTAACTTTATTGCAGACCATAAAATAAAAGCTATTTTTGTAGAGTCGTCCGTACCTACAAAATCGATTGAAGCTTTACAAGAAGCAGTGGCGGCTAAAGGCTGGCAAGTCACTGTGGGCGGTGAATTATTTACCGATTCTCTTGGCGATGAAGGTACAGAACAAGGTACTTACATTGGCATGATGCAATATGATGTGGATACCATCGTACAAGCGTTAAAATAATAGTATAGTAACATAAGTTATATCATAGCTGCTAGTCAATCAGAATCCCTGGTTGATTGAGCAGCTATGTGTGTATAAGAGGAACATAAGGGGTTTTTATGAAAACAGAATGTGCTATTGCATTGGAACAAGTCTGTGTATCGTATAATCGGCAACAGGTATTATATATTGATTCGTTACAAATTCCTAGAGGTGTGGTAACGGCTATTATCGGACCTAATGGAGCAGGAAAGAGTACGTTATTAAAATCTATTATGGGGATGAAACGGATTGATCGAGGTACGATTACGGTGTATGACAAAGACCATCATCCAGTAGAACCTAATTGCTACAGTATGGCCTATGTACCGCAACATAGTAGCGTTAATTGGGATTTTCCTGCCACTATATTTGATATCGTTTTGATGGGGTGCTATCAGCATATTGGTATTGGTAAACGACCAACACAAGAAGATTATGAAGCGGTGTATGGTGCATTAGAAACGGTGGGACTTCAAGATTTGGCTAAGCATCAGATTAATGAATTGTCGGGTGGACAACAACAGCGCGCTTTTATAGCGAGGGCATTGGTACAAAATGCAGATATGTATTTGCTCGATGAACCACTAAAAGGCATTGATTTGCAAGCGGAGCATGTCATTATGGATGTGTTGCAAGCGATGCGTGAGGAGGGAAAAACGATAGTAGTAGTGCATCATGCATTACATACGGTGCCCATGTATTTTGAATATGTAGTTTGTATCAATCATCAGTTGATGGCCGCTGGTACGGTGGATAGGACTTTCAAAAAAGAAATTGTGGAGCGCACATTTAGTGTTGAAGGAGATAGGCATGGAGAATTTTTTGATACCTTGTGTCGGTAGTAGTATTGTCGCTCATGTTATGCGCTATTATACAATCTATGTGATCATGATCGGCACATCCTTATTGGGCCTTTTATGTGGCATCATCGGTTGTGTTGTAGTGGCGAAGCGAGAAAGTTTGTTAGGCGATGGTATTGCCCATATGGCGTATCCTGGTATGGTTGCCAGCTTTTACCTAGCGTCCATTAAATCTGTGTTGGTGCAATTGATCGGTGCGCTTGTGACAGCTACCTTGGGCATTTTGTTAATACAGTATATTAAGGAGAGAACGCATGTATCCTATGATAGTATACTGGCGACCGTATTATCTGGGTCATTTAGTATTGGATTAGTATTAATGTCGTTGGTGCAACAGCAAGCGGGGGCCAAACAATCAGGCTTAACGCGCATATTGTTTGGTCAACCAGCGGCCTTGATGAAAGCGGACCTAGTAGTGATTAGTGTGTTCATTGTGGTCATACTTATAGCGCTTAAGGTGTATTGGCATCATATCGTTTCTGTTATTTTTGATGCGGTCTATGCCCAATCAATTGGACTATCAGTGAGGACAATTCAAAATGCAATAGCCCTTATTAGTACGATTGGCGTATTGTTAGCGATACAAAGTGTAGGAGTTATTTTAATGTGTGCTTGTTTAGTAGGGCCTGCTATCAGTGCGAGACAATGGGCGCATACGTTCAAACAAATGATGGTCATCAGTGCTATGATAAGTATTTTTTCTTCTATGATAGGAACGGGGATTAGTAGCATCTATTCATCAATTCCTACAGGACCTGCTATCGTGGTGACGATTAGTTGTGTTGTATTGGTGAGCGTACTCATCGCCCCTAAACGGGGAATTTTGTGGAGGGCTATTAGATGATGGAATATGTAGATATTGTTTGTATTGCCCTCTTTACGGGATGGGCCTGTGCTATCATTGGGAATTTTCTAGTGATAAGAGGATTAGCCTTAGTGTCTGATGCCATTAGTCATAGTGCCTTATTAGGCATTGTTATAGGTGTATTGATTTGGCACGATCTCAATTCACCCTATGTGGTCGTGGCGGCTACACTTATGGGCGTAGCTACCGTATATATGATTGAATGGCTTATACAGACCAGGCTCATGGCTAGTGATGCAGCGACGGCAGTCATCTTTCCTTGTCTATTTAGTATCGCCATCATTCTAATTACCAACTATGCATCGCATATGGGGATTGATACGAATAAAGTGCTATTTGGAGATTTGGCTTTTGCTCCTTTCAATCGATTTTATTGGGGCGATATCGATCTAGGGGCGAAGGCACTCTACATGAGTGCCATTAGTTGCTTGGTGGTGAGCGTGGTGGTTTACGTATTTTATAAAGAACTGTGCCTAGCTAGCTTTGATGCTGAGTTTTCGCAATCCATTCATATTTCTCCTGCCATTGTCCACTATGGTATTATGACCGTTACCTCATTTACGGCAGTCACCTCCTTTCAAGTTATTGGAGCTATGTTGCTCATTGCGTTCTTAATCATACCAGCTGTGACGGCTAGCTTTGTGACGCGTACTATGAAAGCGCGTATTGCCGCTAGCTTGCTCTGTATCGTCATAGCCATTGCCATCGCCATGCCTATAGCGATTATCTATCACCTATCTTTAGCGGGCACAATGGGGGCTAGCTTGTTTTTCTGCTTTTTGGTAGTGGCCTTTTATCGATTGGTGGTACGTAAAGAATAAAGAAATGGATATGGTTGATAGAAATAAGTATCACACATAGTGAATGTGAAAATAGCCATGCCATATAGTAGGGATACTATCAAATAGATGTTATATAAGCACTTTGTACATAGGTGCTGAAATTTTTGTGTGCCATCGAATAGGTGGTATATGCTGGTGTTAATTCCTGTATAGGTAGCTTAGAAAATAGAACGTTTAGCAGTTTGATTGCTGTTAGAGTTGGTCCTAACAAGCAATTCGATAGCCCCGTATTGTTGGCTTTTACTATCTATGGTATAATAAATATAAATTAACATGATCGGATTATAATTGCACAGTCAAGATAAGACGTACATTGATGATAAGGGTACGTTTTTTTGTGCTTATATATCATTTGTCACATGGAACGGCAAATGTACAAATACATACTACATAGCAACAAATCTGCATCAGTGAGGACGGCTTTAGAATTTGCTACACCATGCACAGTGTTGTGAGTGCTATCATTTGCTAAGAAGGACAAATGTCATAAGATCGGTAATAGTAACAATATAGGTATATCTAATAAGTATAGGAGGAAACATTGGATAATATACATGAACAAGCGACAGCTATAAAAGCTGCCAAGACAACAACATCGAAAGTTCGTAATACACGTGCTCGTCATAATACGACTAAGGGAGATACTACATCTCATTTGACTACCGAAGGTACAGAAACAGCTACACGTACTCGTCGCCGTACTAGCCATAGCAATACCGATACAGGTCATAAAAAAACTAGTACGACTGGTGCCAAAACTCGGAGTGCTCGTAGTAAAACAACTGCTGATACAGGCAATACGCATACATCACGCCGTGTGGGGCGCCCTAAAACTCGTGCCACAAGTGAAGAAACGACAACTCGTACAACACGAACTACAACGCGTAGTCGTGTAGGAACTACTGCACGTCATACAGAACAGGCGGGGCAAAGTAAAGAACATACAGCATCATCTCGTCGTGCCCCACGGATGAATGTAAAAGAGGTAACTGAAACACAGGATTTGCAAACTACGTTACATCCAGATAGTAAGGATAAATTACTCATCATGCCATTAGGCGGGTTAGGAGAAATTGGTAAAAACATGACTATCTTTCAATATGGCGATGACATCGTCGTATTGGATGCAGGCCTTGCCTTTCCTACAGAAGATATGCCTGGTGTAGATATTGTCATTCCTGACATGAGCTATCTAATCGAGAACCGTAAAAAAGTACGTGCTGTCGTTATTACGCACGGTCACGAAGATCATATTGGATCTCTATCGTATTTAATTAAAGAAATCGGCACAGATACCCCAATTTATGCAACTGATTTAGTGTGCGGTTTAATTGAAGGTAAATTTAAAGAAAGCCGTCTTGGCACGAAATATTTGAACGTGGTTAAGGCCGGTGAAGAAATTAAGGCGGGCGTATTTAAAGTAGGATTTATTCAAACTACCCACTCCATTCCTGATTCTTGTGCGATCTATTTTGATACGCCATTGGGAATCGTGGTTCATACAGGGGACTTTAAAGTAGACCAAACGCCAGTAGATGGTCGCATGATGGACGTTCATAAATTTGCCGAACTAGGCAATCGTGGTGTATTAGCATTGATGGCAGATTCTACAAATGTGGAAAAACCTGGTTATACGGGCTCTGAAAGTTCCGTAGGACCAGCACTTAAGCGCGCCGTAGGAGAGGCAAAAGGTCGCGTCGTATTAGCTACATTTGCCTCTAATGTATCTCGTATTCAACAAGCTATTGACGCAGCTGTTGCGTATAAACGAAAAGTAGTCATTTTAGGCCGCAGTATGGTGAATGTTACAGAAATCGCTCAAGAACGAGGCTATTTGAATGTGCCAGAAGGCACTATTATCGGTGATGATGAAATGAATCGCTATCGAGCAGATGAAATCATGGTACTTACCACTGGTTCACAAGGCGAGCCAATGGCGGGCTTATCGAGAATGTCGACGAGCAATCATAGAACGGTAGAAATTGTACCGAATGACACAGTCATTATTTCAGCAACACCAATACCAGGCAATGAAGCAGCCGTAGGACGGACGATTGATAATCTATTGCGGTTGGGCGCCAATGTGGTATATGGCAAAGAATATGGTATTCATGTATCGGGTCATGCGAGTCAAGAAGATTTAAAATTAATGCAAAATCTAGTGCGACCTAAATATTTTATTCCTGTTCATGGGGAATATCGTATGTTGCGTAAACATGGTGAATTAGCTGTATCGATGGGGGTTGACCCTAAGAACATTTTAGTTGGCGATAATGGACAAATTTTTGAATTTTCTAAACAAGGTGGCAAATTAGGCGGACGGATTCCATCAGGTAACGTATTTGTTGATGGTTTGGGTGTCGGCGATGTAGGTCATATTGTTATTCGCGATCGTCAACTGTTAGCCAAAGAAGGTATGGTTATCGTTGTTATGGCTATGGAACGAGCTACTGGCACCATTGTATCTGGTCCTGATATCGTATCGCGTGGATTCGTGTATGTACGAAATGCAGAAGAATTGATGGCACAAGCACAGGAACGTGCAGAAAACGCTGTGGATCGTTGTGCGGCAGAACATATTAAGGATTGGTTGACCATTAAAAATACGGTGAAAGACGCGTTAGGAAAATTCTTCTATGAAAAAACACGTCGTCGTCCTATGATCCTTCCGATTATTCAAGACGTATAGCCTATTATCAGGGAGAACCTATGAAACAGACCAGTACAAGAGCGTTAGTAGAAACGGCTTTTTTAACAGCCATCATTATTATGTTTGCTTTGATTGGAACGAACGTGCCTATGTTGGGCATGTTCGCTACCATTCTTGTGCCAGCTACGATTACGATTATAGGAATTCGTTGGGGTTTATTCTATAGCCTGGCCGCTATCGTGGTAGAGTTATTTATTTTATCCATGGTGGTAGGACCTATGGTAGGCACTATGGAAGCACTTACCTTTTCTGGCGTAGGTGTCGTATTGGGTTATGGCTATGAAAAGTCATGGGGCACTGCAAAATTATTATTACTTCCCTCTCTGTATTTTGTAGGGAGTATAGTGGTATTGCTTGTCATCGGCAGTTATCTGTTTAATATAAATATGGCACAAGGATTTATCAATGGCTATGAGTCCGCACAATCTATGATACAGGCGATGGCAGACAAAGGCATATACACGGCAGAACAAGTGGCGACCACAGAGCAACTCGTCAGCAATATGATGAATATATTGTGGCGCACCATGGTATTAATGCTATGTATGGTAGGGGTGTGTATCACCTTTTGTGCCTCTAAAATTGCTACATTGATTTTAGGGAGAATTGGATATGTGGTACCGGCATTTCGACCTTGTCGAGAATGGCGTATGCCTAAAAGCTCTATCTATGTGTTGCTATTAGGCATTATCATACAAGCTTGGTCTACGGTACGACCTATGGAGATTTTATTTTGGTTAGGCCCTAATTTATATTTATTAGGGGCCACCTTATGTGCAGTGCAAGGGTTTTCCTGTATATGGAGCATCTTACAATCATATGGTATGGGGGTAAAAGCACGAGCTTCGATTAGTATTCTTGCTTTTCTCTTTCTTTCTACATATTTAATTTTCTTAGGAATATTTGATTTGTTCTTTGACTTGCGTACACGTATTGACAATCGAAGGCGTCGATAGGGGTAACAAGTTAGATAATAGGGTAGGCAAACTATGAAAACAATAACATCCAGATGGACGGCATTGGAAGTGACGATTTTTGTTGTTATCGCCGTATTAGTAGGGATTATAGCGTATATAAATTGGCCATTAGCACTATTAGCCTGTATTGTAGTTATAGCAGGATATTTATATAACTATAAAATGATTCATCGCCGTCGGCGATTACTCATTCAATATCTTGATAGTGTCGTTAAAGGCGTTACACAGGGGAGTAACTTTGCGTTACAAAATTTGCCAACAGCCATGGTGGTCATTGATAGTAAAGCTAGAATTTGTTGGAGTAATAGTGTCTTTCGTGATTGGCTATCGTGTGACATGGATAAGACACAACGGCTCAATGGGTTAATTCCATCTCTTCGGCTGGATAAATTATGGGGCAAGTCGGGTTTCTTTCAGGACCTCATTGGCGATCGCTATTTCCGTGTCATTTATAAATACATCGATAGCAATCAGATGGAAACTGTATCGGCTGATATGAAAGACAATTCATTTATGGCCTTGTATTTTGATGATATTACCGATGTGGAACGAGCACGGCAACAAGCGGTAGATGCCATGCCTGTTATGGGTATTATTCAAATGGACAATATCGAAGAAGTAACCAAGGGACTTGGCGATATGGAATACACCAATCTATGGGCTGAAATTAACAATAGTATTGTAGATGAAATTAATAAGCGAAATGGATTTGTTCGTAACTATCAAGAAGATTCCTATATTTTTACCGTATCGAAAACAGCTTTTTTAGCAATGAAGGAAGAAAATTTTCCTTTAGTGGGGAAAATTAGAAACATTCCGACCGCACGTCGCATTCCAGCTACTATTAGCGTGGGGATGGCCTATGATGAACCATCATTTAAGGAGCAAGCAGAACGGGCACGATTTGCGTTAGAATTGGCCCTCGGTCGTGGCGGGGATCAAGTATGCGTGTATGAAAATGAAAATGTTAAATTTTTCGGTGGTCGTACGCAAGGGTCAGAAAAGAATACGCGTGTAAAAGCGCGCGTTGTTTCACAGGCCATTAAAGAATTGATGAACGATGCGGATCGTATCATTGTCATGGGCCATCAACGAGAAGATTATGATGCCTTAGGTGGTGCAGTAGGTGTGTACGTGTTGGCACAGTCCTTAGGTAAGCCCGTATCTATCGCGTTGAGTGCCTATCCAAAATCCATTCAGAGAATGGTGGATTTATTTAAGGAAGAAGATGGCTATCGAGACACCATGTTTATTACGGCAGAACAAGCAGAAAAACTTGTGACAGATAGTACGCTTGTTGTGGTTACCGATGTGCACCGACCTGATATGGTAGCGGCACCGAAACTATTGGATAAAACTAAGAAATGTGTAGTTATCGATCATCACCGACGGGCCTCTGATTTTATTGCACAACCACTTTTGACATACTTAGAACCATCTGTATCATCTACTAGTGAATTAGTGACAGAATTAATTCAATATTTTGGTGAACACATTGAATTGTCGATTAATGAGGCTAGCGCTATCTATGCAGGTATTATTTTAGATACGAAGAACTTTTCCATTCAAACGGGAGCGAGAACCTTTGATGCAGCATCGTTCTTACGTAGATCGGGTGCTAACGTAGATATTGTTAGAGGATTGTTTACAGATACCTTTGATGCGATGCAAGTTCGTGCTAAAATGTTAAGTAACGCGGAAAGTATTAATGGACTAGCTTTTACAGTGTGTCCAGAATATGTGAATAACCCGACAGTTGTGTCCGCGCAGACTGCCGATATGTTGATTACGGTAGAAGGTATTGAAGCAGGATTTGTGTTCTATCAATTGCCGGATCACGTGATTGGCGTCAGTGCTAGATCGCAAGGAAAATTAAATGTACAATTGATTATGGAAGCTGTAGGCGGTGGTGGTCATCGTACAGTGGCGGGGGCACAATTGGCAAATATGAACGTCAGTGATGCAAAAGAATTAGTGCGTAAAGCAGCATTAGAAGCATTACAGTCATTGAAGGAGGAATAGCAATGAAAGTTGTATTACTAGAAGATGTGAAAAAAGTTGGTAAAAAAGGCGAAATTGTTGAATTAAGTGAAGCCTATGCACGCAATGTGATTATAAAAAAAGGATTAGGTCTTGAAGGCACAGCGACCAATCTAAATAATGCGAAACAAAAACAAGAGTCGGTGGCTCATAAAAAACAAGTAGCCAATGATGAAGCACATATTTTAGCAGCACAACTTAAAAAAGTGGCTGTTACGATTCCTGTGAAAATGGGTGATGCAGGACGTGTATTTGGCTCTGTTACCGCAAAAGATATTTCACAAGCCGTGAAAGCAGCCTATGATGTAGATTTAGATAAAAAGAAAATCGAATTAAAAGAACCGTTAAAAACATTGGGTGTTCACGATGTTGTCATTCGCGTACATCCTGAAATTACAACAACCATTACGGTTACAGTAGTGGCAGAACAATAAGAAAGTACTTTTTATAAGTGACATGCTATGTGGTGTTAGATTTCTCTATGGAAGTCGGCACCACATTTTTTATAGAAATTTCTCTTATTTATCTAGACTTACCATCCTCAGTAGGCGTATGGTAACCATTGCCTAGATGGGATACAATTGGTATGATAGAATTATGAGCAGTGTGTACACACTATGGAAAATAGTTTAGCTACGTGATAGAGTAGACACATCGTGGGTCATTGATTATATAAAGAGGGTTATAAAATGAGTAGTATAGATGCTAGAATTCCACCGCACAATCTCGAGGCAGAGAAAGCTGTACTATGTGCCATGTTGACGAGCGAAGATGCCAGTGATAGTGTTATGAACATCGTGAAAACGGAAGATTTTTATCGCGATGCACATCGCGTTATTTATGAAGCGTTGATGGCAGTGATTCATAGTTATAAACGGGCTGATCTTGTGCTGTTGACGGAGGAATTAAATCGTCGTCATAAGCTAGAACAAGTGGGTGGTGTTGCCTATATTACATCGCTGGCTAACGATACGGCATTAACTTATAACGTGGAACAACATGCACGGATTGTCAGCGAAAAAGCGCAGATGCGACGTTTGATTGATGCAGGCAATAAAATTGTAGGCATGACGTATGCAGGCAAGGAAGAACCAACAGAAATTTTAAATGAAGCGGAACAGTTAGTGTTGAGTGTGAGTGGTCAATCTCGTAGTGAAACATCGTTTGCCCCTATGGGAGAAGTCGTATTGAGTGCCATGGAACGATTGAATGAAATTCAGCAGATGGAAGGTATTCTTACCGGCGTTTCTACTGGCTTTCGTGATTTAGATGAATGCACTAACGGTCTGCAAAAATCAGACTTAATTTTGGTAGCCGCTCGTCCATCTATGGGGAAAACGGCATTTACCTTGAATATTGCACAAAATATCGCTATTAAAAGTAACCGCACAGTGGCATTTTTTTCCTTGGAAATGTCAAAGGAACAATTGGTAGGCCGCGTCTTGTCATCCGTATCGGAAGTGAGTGCGGAAAAATTACGCAATGCCAACTTAGAACCAGCTGAATGGGAACGGGTGATTAAGGCGGCAGATATTATGAGTAAAGCGCCTCTTTACATCGATGATACACCGGGGTTGACACCACAAGATATGCGTTCTAAACTGCGCCGTTTAAAAGTAGACCATGGACTTGATCTTGTCATCGTAGATTATATTCAATTGATGCAAGGTCGATCACATGGGGGTAATGACAATCGGCAGCAAGAGATATCTGAAATTTCCCGTAATTTAAAATTGATTGCCCGTGAACTCAATGTGCCAGTTATCGCTTTATCTCAGCTCAGTCGTTCTGTAGAGTCTCGTACCGATAAGCGACCGATTCTAAGTGATTTGCGTGAATCTGGATCACTCGAGCAAGATGCGGACATTGTAGCATTTTTGTATCGTGATAAATACTATGATGAAAATTCAGAAAAAGGAGATATTACAGAAATTATCATTCGTAAGCATCGTAATGGCGCATTGAAAACGGTGGAACTGTTATTCCAAGGCGAACTTACACGATTCCGCGATATCGCGTATCGTCAAGAATAGCCTGAAATCGCAAGCAAACAGTGCATTACAAGATATAGGTTGTTTATATATTACTGACGGCATCTATATCAGTCTCATCTTTTATTGCCTAATACAGCATCAGTAGTTTTTAGTTTCTTGGTATGATTGAAAGCTGTACATATAAACTATGCTTACGTGAAGTGACTAGGCAGGTGGTAGATTAGAAATAGTTCGCATACTATTATGAGTTTTAGATGATAATACCTACAAGTTGTTATTATGATTCGTCAATAATAACAACTAAGATTATATCTGTCTTCAGAATAAATTGTCATACAAATAGGTACCATCTAATTTCTAGAAGTTATTGTGCATGTGTGGATGTTTTAGAATCTACCATATAGGGTAGTTTTATAGAATTATAGTGTGATTTAGTCATTACCTGGACGGACATATACGTTTGTGCAAGAATATCTATTACTAGGTGCAATTATTGATATATATCATCTGCTTTATAGAAAAAATTTAATTGAAAAGTATAAGACATATACAGATAATACGCATAGACTATGTAGTCTATGCGTATTATCTGTATTTTCTATATTTGATATGATAAATTGAATAGAGAAAATTAGATAGCGTGCTATTGACTTGCAAGCAAGGGATATGATATAGTTATTACACTTATCATATGTGTTTTATGGGATATTAGATATGTAGGGGGATACGATGAAACAACACATACTAACCACTGTTGTAGTAAGTTTTATGATGTTAGGTGGCATTGCTAGTACGGTACAAGCTGCTAGTACGGCACAAGCTACTACTGGTACAGTAGTAGGGGCTGGTGAAGTTCAAGATACAGCTAAAGAAGGCGTGGCTATTGGTGGGCGTAAAGAAGAGAGGAAACAGAATTGGGAGAAGACCATCGTAAGCGGTGAAAATGGTATTGCGATTGCAGCGACAGGTAATGAAGTTACTGGTGCTAATGCAATTGCCGTGGGGAATAGGGCAGAGGCAAAGGGAGATAGATCGATTGCCGTGGGAAATAGTGCAGCGGCAAAAGGAGATAAATCGATTGCGATTGGTGCCAATGCGCGCATTATAAAAGCTGGTGAGAATTATTCGATTGCGATTGGTACAGAGGCATCTACGCATGATGAGGGCAATATTTCTATCGGTAAAGGGGCTGAGACGACAACCAATAATAGTATGGCTATTGGTACTAAGGCCTATGCTAATGGAGCGGGGGCCATCGCATTAGGAGCAGGATCTCATAGCAATAGAGCCTCTATAACCATCGGTCAGGATTCAAAGGGCACTGATAAAGGCGTTGTTATAGGCACTAAAGCAAATGGTGAATTAGGTAAAGAAAATACTATCGTAGGTAGTGAGGCTGTGGGAGGTGCTATGCGAGCAACGGCTTATGGATATAAAGCTAAATCCAAGATGGCTAATGACTTATCAGTTGGATATAATTCTGAGGCGAGTGGTGGATCGAGTGTTGCAGTAGGGAGTGGATCTACGGTTGCATCGCAATGGGCTATTGCTATTGGCGCTAATAGCGTTGTGGGAAAAACTGCTTTAAATACGGTAGCTTTAGGAAGTAATATAAATGAAGTGAAAAATGCTAATAATGTGATTCTAGGAAGTAGCTCAGCGGATGCTGATATTAAAACCGTGAAGAAATCAGTAGTGATTAATGAGGTAACCTATAGTGATTTTGCTGGTGTAGCAAAGGGAGTCGTATCTGTTGGTAGTGTCGGAAAGGAACGGCAAATACAGAACGTATCAGCAGGAGATATTTCGAAGGCATCTACAGATGCTATTAATGGAAGTCAACTTTTTGCAGTAGCAGAAAAAGTATCTACTAATGTAGGGAATATTAAACTTGCGACAGATACAGCAGATGAGGCAAAAAAATTAGCTAAAGAAACAGCGGATCAGTTGGGGACATTGACAAGTACTACTAGTCAGAATTTCGATGTAGTGACACGATTAACACATGAGGCGCACCAAGAGGCTGTTAAAGTGGGAGCTAAATCGGCAGCTTTGTCAGGATTACATCCATTGTCATTTGATAAAACACAAAAATTTAATGTGGCGGTGGCGGGCGGTGCCTATCGCAATGAACAGGCATTAGCATTAGGTGGATTCTATGCACCGAATCAAGATGTATTGGTTTCTTTTGCTACAACTGTAGGTGGTAGTGATAATATGTATAGCATAGGTGCATCCTTCAGAGTAGGAGACAAAGGAGCTACACCGACCGTTTATAAGAATATACCAGAAGTGGTAGCACAACAATCGGAAATGATTCGAGTGCAGCAAGAACAAATTAATCGCCTTATAGAACAAGTGGAAAGCTTGCAGCGTCGTAAATGATAGTATGATAAATATTGGTTGAACAATTGATGAGAAGGAACTACCGTATGGTAGTTCCTTCTTTGCATGGTTGTAGTTAAAAATTTTATAATCTATAATTACCTATTTGAAATGGGGGTTGGTAGCAACTTTTATGAGTGACGATTTTTCTGATTTGCTTCACTATAGAATATTTTTATAACGATACGCCCATTTTCACCATGGCAAAATGGGAAAGTAGAACGAAGTCATAAGGTTGATGGAGAACGATTTTACAGAAGAAAATTTACAAGTCTTGATGCTTTTTTTTAGGACATCGACGGTATGCAAGTAGATATAATAACATGGTGCAAAAAGTATTGGGGTTTACATCACCTAATGAATATATAGCAGAGTACTTTTTACGTATATCGTTACGAGTCGATGTCACACATGTTTGACTACTACCGAACATGTATTGCTATCTATGAGAAATATTCCTTTACAACGAATGATTTTATTGCTATAATTGTTAATTGCAAAAGTGTATTTTTAGCCTATAACTCTGTTTGTGAAGAGGTTAATCTTTCAAGGTTGTGCTAGCAACGTCAAGCAAGGCCCCAAAATTTTTGAGAGGAGTCTTGCTTATTTGTCGTCTTATTTAGCAGGAAAACTGAGACCTGATGGATGTCTTTATTCATTAACGTTATAGAATATGGTAGACCCAAATTAGATGAGAGGTGAAAGCTAGTATGTTCAAACCTGAGCAGGTAGGCAAACGAACTCGTTATACGTACGCAAAAATTAACGAAGTTATTAAAATGCCGCATTTGTTAGATGTACAACGAAAATCGTACGAATGGTTTTTGGAGAGTGGTTTACAAAATATTTTTGACGATATTTCTCCTATTAAAGACAATTCAGGTAATTTAGTACTTTCTTTTAAAGGATTCAGCTTAGGAGAACCTAAGTATGATATTAATGAGTGTAAGAACCGTGATGCTACGTATGCGGCACCATTGCGTGTTAACATTCAACTAGTTAATAATGACCCAGAAAATATGGATATCAAAGAGCAAGAAGTATTTATGGGTGATTTTCCATTAATGACCGATACAGGGACATTTATCATTAATGGGGCAGAACGTGTTATCGTATCTCAATTGGTTCGTTCTCCTGGTGTATATTATGATAAAGAAATCGATACTATGGGGAATCGTTTATATGCCTCTACAGTTATCCCAAATCGTGGCGCGTGGATTGAGTTAGAAACTGATGCGAATGAAGTTGTATCGGTTCGTATCGATCGTAATCGTAAAATACCAGCAACTATTTTAGTGCGCGCTCTTGGATGGGATACGAATGAATCTATCCTTGAATTATTCTGGAATGGTCAAGTTGATGAAGATGGTAATCCAATCTACGATGAACGCTTACTTCGTACATTAGAAAAAGATACGACAGAATCGTCTGAAGAAGCGTTGGTAGAAATTTATAAAAAATTACGCCCTGGTGAACCACCAACAGTAGAAAGTGCAAGAAATTTATTTGACAATTTATTCTTTGACCCTCGCCGCTATGATTTTGCTCGCGTAGGTCGTTATAAAGTGAATAAGAAATTAGGCTGGAAACAACGTATGTTTGGTCAACTATTGGCACAACCTATTTTCAACCCAGAAACTGGGGAAGTCATCTTAGATGCAGGCACTCATATTGGAGAAGAAGAAATTGAAATCGTAGAGAAATCAGGCGTATTTGCAGGTGAAGGATTTGCCGAATTCTACATCGATATCGATGGTGTTCATGCCAAAGTTATCTGTAATAACTGCAACTTGCCATATGAATTCCGCACCGTGACTCGTGAAGACATGATTGCTAATATTAGCTATCTACTTAATTTGATGGATGGCGTAGGACATACGGATGATATTGACCATTTAGGGAATCGTCGTCTTCGCTGCGTAGGAGAATTGTTGCAAAACCAATTCCGTATTGGCTTAACTCGTATGGAACGTGTTGTACGGGAACGTATGACCGTACAAGAAAGCGATATGATCACACCACAGGCACTGATTAATATCCGCCCTGTAGTAGCAGCGGTAAAAGAATTCTTTGGGTCTTCACAATTATCACAATTTATGGATCAAACAAATCCATTAGGTGAATTAACACATAAACGTCGTCTGTCTGCATTGGGACCAGGCGGTTTATCTCGTGAGCGCGCAGGCTTTGAAGTTCGTGACGTTCACCATTCCCATTATGGTCGCATGTGTCCAATTGAAACACCAGAAGGTCCAAACATCGGCTTGATTAACTCTTTATCCAACTATGCGAAAGTGAATGAATTTGGCTTTATTGAAGCTCCATATCGTAAAGTTGAAAAAATTTATGGTACTGGTGATGAAGCAGATAAAATTGTTAAAGTGCGTGTTACCGATACAGTCGCATATATGACAGCCGACGAAGAAGAAGGCATGGTTATTGCACAGGCTAACTCTGTGTTAGATGAAGAAGGATGCTTTGTCAGTGATCATATTGCTTGCCGCTCTGGCCATGATGTATTGGAAGTAAGTCCTGATAAAGTAGACTACATGGACGTAAGTCCAAAAGAAGTGGTATCCATCGGTACAGCGATGATTCCATTCTTGGAAAATGATGATGCAAACCGTGCGTTAATGGGCGCCAACATGCAACGTCAAGCGGTGCCATTGCTACGAGCACAAGCACCATTAGTTGGTACTGGTATGGAATATACAGCCGCTACCGACTCGGGCGTATGTATTTTGGCAAAAGCAGCAGGTACCGTTGTTCGCTGTTGGGGCGACCAAATTCACGTAATGCGTGACGATAATGGTCGTGTCGATGTGTACAAGATGAATAAATTCTTGCGCTCTAACCAATCTACTTGCTTTAACCAAAAACCAATAGTACATCGTGGTGATCACGTGGTGGCAGGACAAGTATTAGCGGATGGTCCAGCTACCGATGGCGGTGAATTAGCATTAGGATTTAACATTCTTGTTGCGTTCATGCCATGGGAAGGTTATAACTACGAAGATGCGATTTTATTATCTGAAGATCTTTGTAAAGAAGATATTTACACATCCATTCATATTGAAGAGTACGAATGTGATGCGCGTGATACCAAACTAGGTGCCGAAGAAATCACCCGTGAATTGCCTAATACAGGTGATGACTCCTTGAAAAACTTAGATGCAGATGGCATTATCTGCATTGGTGCAGAAGTTAAACCAGGCGATATTCTCGTAGGTAAAGCAACACCAAAAGGAGAAACTGAATTAACGCCAGAAGAACGCTTGTTGCGTGCTATCTTTGGTGACAAAGAACGCGAAGTGCGCGATACATCCTTGCGCGTGCCACATGGTGAATCTGGTAAAATCGTTGACGTTAAAGTGTTTACTCGTGAAAATGGCGATGAATTACAACCAGGGGTTAATAAATTAGTTCGCGTATATATTGCACAAAAACGTAAAATTCATGAAGGCGATAAAATGGCGGGTCGTCATGGTAACAAGGGGGTTGTATCCCGCGTTATGCGTCGTGAAGACATGCCATTCTTGCCAGATGGCACACCAGTACAAATCGTGTTGAACCCATTGGGCGTACCATCTCGTATGAACATCGGTCAGGTATTGGAAACACATTTGGGATTTGCTGTCCAAGGTCTTGGCATGAAAATTAAAGATACGGATATGCAAATTAAACAAGTTCTTGAACGAGCTAAAACAGATGCGTCCTATTGGGATAACATTGAAGAATTAAAGGGCTTATATGCACGTCTAGACGAATTGAAAGCTCAAATTGCTCAAGATGTGACAGTTGCTCATTTAGATGTGGACGAAGAAATTACACAATTAACTAATGACATTATGGATTTAGTGAAAGTGGAAACAGAACGTCAACTATCTGTTCTAGGTGGATATACTCGTTACCGTGAATTGAAAGACATCGAACGCTCCCATATGGCTAAGCAAATCGAATGCTTCGATACGGATGAATCGGTACCAGACATGGATCCTGAACTAGAAAAAGAACTAGGTAGATTACAATCGATAGTGCGTATATTGGAAACTATCGACGAAGCGCGTGAAAAACGCTCTGAAATTCGTAAGTCCTTAGAAGCAATTGGCTATGACTATGAACAATATGGCATGCCAAAACCTGATGTAGCAGGCATTCATATTGCGACTCCTGTATTTGATGGTGCCAGTGAAGTGGATGTGTTTGAAGCATTACAATTGGCCGGCAAGAGTGAAGACGGTAAAACCGTTTTATATGATGGTCGTACAGGGGAACCAATGGATAACCGCGTTACCGTAGGATACGTATACATGTTAAAACTTCATCACTTGGTTGATGATAAAATCCATGCTCGTTCCACAGGACCATACTCCTTAGTTACACAACAACCATTAGGTGGTAAGGCACAATTTGGTGGCCAACGTTTCGGTGAAATGGAAGTGTGGGCGTTAGAAGCCTATGGCGCTGCGTATACATTACAAGAATTATTAACTGTTAAATCGGACGACGTAGTAGGTCGTGCGAAAGCATTTGAAAAAATCGTTAAAGGTGAAAATATTCCTGAACCAGGCGTTCCTGAATCCTTTAAAGTGCTATTAAAAGAGCTACAAAGTATTGGCCTTGATGTAAAAATATTAAATGAAGACCAAGAAGAAGTAGTGATTAAAGAACTTGATGACGATGATAATGTAAGTGAAAATGAAGATACAATCAAAGAAGTAATGGGCGAAGAAGCAAGTCAACCATCTGAAATGGTAGATGAAACGACTGCTATTATCGAACAAGAAGAACCTGTCACCGCTGGCGAAGATGATGATGTTATCAGCCAATTAGGAATTAGTTCTTTCACTTCTGTTGAATCCTCTCAAGATGATGAAGACTAATAAGGAAGGGAGCGATATTCGTGCTAGACGTTAATGAATTTGACTCCATGCGTATTGGGTTGGCATCTCCAGAACAAATTAGAGAATGGTCTCATGGGGAAGTTAAAAAACCGGAAACGATTAACTATCGTACGCTCAAGCCAGAACGTGATGGATTATTCTGTGAACGTATTTTTGGACCTACAAAGGACTGGGAATGTCATTGTGGTAAATATAAACGCATTCGCCATAAAGGCGTAGTGTGTGATAAATGTGGTGTAGAAGTAACAAAAGCAAAAGTGCGCCGTGAACGTATGGGACATATTGAATTAGCTACACCAGTATCCCATATTTGGTATTTTAAGGGGATTCCATCTCGTATGGGCCTTATTCTCGACATTTCCCCACGCTCTTTGGAACGAATTCTATACTTTGCTTCCTATGTAGTGGTGGATCCAGCGGGAACTCCGTTGATGAAACGTCAGTTATTATCGGAACAAGAATATAGAGAATATGAAGCCCAATTTTCAGATTCTAATTATACCATCGGCGGCAAAGAAGTCGTTATCGAAACGGTTTCCCAGCGAAGTGATCGATTGGCACTAGTGAAAGAAGCAAAACGCAAAATCGAATCGAATGCAGCTATGCAAGAAGATACTTTCATTGATGAAGACGATAAAGTCTATGAAGAAGTAACCCAAGAAGAACAATTTGCATTGGATGCGACCGATCATGTGGTATTTGTATGTATCGATATGGGTGCAGAAGCGATTAAGGCATTATTGAGCGAATTGGATTTAGAAACATTGAATGCAGAGCTTCGTGAAGAATTAGAATCTTCTTCGGGACAGCGTAAAATCCGTGCAGTTCGTCGCTTAGAAGTGGTGGAAGCATTCCGTCAATCTGGCAATCGTCCTGAATGGATGGTTATGGATGTAATTCCTGTCATTCCACCAGATTTACGCCCGATGGTACAACTTGATGGTGGTCGTTTTGCCACTTCTGATTTGAATGATTTATATCGTCGCGTGATTAATCGTAACAATCGGTTAAAACGTTTGTTAGAACTTGGTGCGCCAGATATTATCGTGCGTAATGAAAAACGGATGCTCCAAGAAGCGGTGGACGCATTGATTGACAATGGTCGTCGTGGTCGTCCTGTGACTGGCCCAGGCAATCGTCCATTAAAATCCTTGTCCGACATGTTAAAAGGTAAACAAGGTCGTTTCCGTCAAAACTTGTTGGGGAAACGTGTTGACTATTCTGGACGTTCCGTTATCGTAGTTGGCCCAGAATTGAAAATGCATCAATGTGGCTTGCCAAAAGAAATGGCCTTGGAATTGTTTAAACCATTTGTTATGAAACGATTGGTAGAACGTGGTCAAGCTAGCAATATTAAAGCAGCTAAACGTCAAATTGAACGAGTAAATTCTGGCGTATGGGAAGTATTGGAAGAAGTTATTAAAGAACATCCTGTATTATTGAACCGTGCCCCTACATTGCACCGTTTGGGGATTCAAGCATTTGAACCAATTCTTTGGGAAGGACGCGCTATTAAATTACATCCATTAGTATGTACAGCATTCAATGCGGACTTTGATGGCGACCAAATGGCATGTCACTTACCATTATCGGTGGAAGCACAAGCGGAAGCGCGGACATTGATGTTATCATCCCATAACATATTGGCAGCGAAAGATGGTAAACCAGTAGCAGTACCATCACAAGATATGATTCTAGGGACATACTACTTAACAGTTATTCGTCCAGAAACGAAAGAAAAAGCAAGATATTTCAGTAACTATGATGAAGTTATGCTAGCCTATGACCAAGGTGTGATTGGCTTACAAGACATCTTATACATTCGCCTTGAAGGCTATGGCCGTGTAGAAACAACAGCAGGTCGCTTAATCTTTAACAACGCTTTGTATCCTGAAATTCGTCAGTTTATAAAACAAGACGATGGCCACTATACATTGGGTAAAGTTATGGATAAAAAAGCAGTAGGTAAATTAGTGGATGAATGTTTCCAAAAATTTGGTAACGAAGAAACCGCTGAATTACTAGACCGAGTAAAATCGCTTGGCTACTCCTTTGCACGTCGTGCAGGCATGACGATTGCCATTGCAGATATTAAAGTACCAGAAAATAAATTTAATATTCTCAATGAAGCGGACGCAGAAGTTAATAAAGTATCCCGCTTGTATCGTCGTGGTTTGATTACAGAAGAAGAACGTTATCGCAAAACCATTGAATTGTGGAATGATGCAACTGAAGAAGTAACTGATGCGATGATGGATAATATGGCAGCGGACCAACGTGGCTTTAATCCTGTTTATATGATGGCTATTTCTGGTGCCCGTGGTAATAAGCAACAGATTCGTCAATTAGCAGGGATGCGTGGGTTGATGGCTGATCCATCTGGTCGAATCATCGACTTGCCAATCAAGGCAAACTTTAAAGAAGGTTTGACTGTATTGGATTACTTTACATCGTCTCATGGTGCCCGTAAAGGTTTGGCGGATACTGCACTTCGTACAGCCGATTCTGGTTACTTAACACGCCGCTTAGTAGACGTATCACAAGACGTTATCGTCCGTGAAGAAGACTGTGACGTAGTCGGCATCGACTTAGTTCGTGAACGAGCACGATTGGCTACATCCTCTCGTCAAGCCGTACAGTTATTAAAGGATAAATTGATTGGACGAGTACTTGATAAAGAAGTGGTTGATGTAGATACTAATGAAGTTATTATTCCAGCAGAATCTATATTAACAGCTGAGATGTTAGAAGAAATTGCTAACCATAAAGTGCCAGCCATTGCATTACGCGGTGTACATTTAGGTAGTGATACAGAAATTAATCACACTAATATGGTACAAAAAGTGATATTAGGTGAAACAGATGATAGTATTCGTGAAACACTTCGCACGACTATGATTCAAAATATGCTTGGAAAAGATACGGTAGCAGCCGTTATTGATAGCGAAGGTAATGAAATATTCCCAGCAGCTACTAAATTAACCGAAGAAGGCATCGAAGCTATTTTGGCATCCGATGTAAAAGAAGTACAAGTTCGCAACAATGAAATTCATGGTATCGAAGTAGAAGCTATCGTGGAAGGTAGCGGTATTATTGAACCACTTAAAGATCGCATTGTAGGTCGTACTGCAGCAGAAGAATTAGTTAATAAAGAAACTGGCGAAGTCATCGTTCCATTGAACGCTGAAATCACAGAAGAACTAGCAGACGAAGTGGTAAAATACTACGATACTGTTAAAATTCGTTCTGTATTAACTTGTAAATCTCCTTATGGGGTGTGCATGAAGTGTTATGGTCGTGATTTAGGTACAGGCGGTCAAGTACAAGTAGGTGAAGCTGTTGGTATCATTGCTGCGCAATCTATCGGCGAACCAGGTACACAGTTAACGATGCGTACATTCCATACAGGCGGTGTTGCCGGTGATGATATTACACAAGGTTTGCCTCGTGTTGAAGAGTTGTTTGAAGCCCGTAAACCTAAACGCAATGCGATTATTAGTGAAATAGCAGGCGTTGTCCGTGTAGTGCCAAATGATAATAAAAAAGGCACGAATACAATCTTTATTACTAGTAACGATGGCGTAGAAGAAGATTATTTAATTCCATATGGTTCGCGGATTATCGTAAAAGATGGGGATATGGTAGAAGTTGGTGGTCGTTTGACTGAAGGTTCTGTAAATCCTCATGATATTATGCGCGTATTGGGAACAGAAGCAACACAACGTTACTTAGTATATGAAGTACAAAAAGTATATAAATCACAAGGTGTTGAAATTAATGATAAACATATCGAAGTTATCGTGCGCCAAATGTTACATAAAATTAAAATTGAAACAGCAGGCGATGCAGATATGTTGCCAGGCGATATGATTGATGTAAATACATTTGATGATGAAAATCGTCGCTTAACACTAAATGGTAAAACAACAGCGACTGGTAAACGCACCTTATTAGGTATTACGAAAGCGGCATTGGCGACTGATAGCTTCTTATCAGCAGCTTCTTTCCAAGAAACAACGCGAGTTCTTACTGATGCAGCCATAAAAGGTAAAATTGATCCATTATTGGGCTTAAAAGAAAATGTCATTATTGGTAAGTTGATTCCTGCTGGTACAGGTATGAGCCGTTATCGTAAAATTGAAGTGGTCAAAAAAGAACCTCACATCATTGATGTAGAATCTACTGATGAAGAAGAAAAATAAGACTTCTATAGATTTTATGGTATATCTACATGAGAATGCTTGTGGAAAGACTATGACTATTTATATAGTGTAGCTATAGTGTTCCTATCAATACTATAGCTACACATGTATAGACTTGCGGTACTTATCGCTCAATCTGTATGATCCATAGATAGTAATATGTGATGGACGTAGAAAATAGTGCATTGTAGTTCATACGTTTATAGTAGTTTATATATCCATTGACTACAGGCATAACTAGTTATAGTGGTGTAAGTCTATATTGTCCTATATATAGATTAACTATACCTACAGATAGAATTCCTATAGAACGGTACTATAAAGCCACGTGAACAGGTAATACTGTTCACGTGGCTTTTAATATGCTTGTTATAGTGTTGCAACCTTTTAAGTGCGAACATAATAGATTAGTAATTATAGAATGTGGAAAGATTAGAGTTATAGGACAAAATATGTTGTTTTGAATGCCGATGGAACTAGGAAATACCTCGTTCTATCGGCATTTCATCTTTTTTGTGATCTTTAAAAGGTGGATAAAATGTGTCGCAAAAAAAGCTGAAAACCCTTGCATTTACTAGTCTAACTATAGAGAGTAGAGACGTAAGCGCCAGAGCGTTCATTATCGGTACGTGTAGAAATATCGTATATGTGAAGCGTTGCTAGCGTGTATGATAAGGGAGAAGGGGTATAGCAATGGTTATGAGTCTACACAGGTTAGCCATGTTATATATAGAAAAAATACAAAAAGCTATATCAAATTGGCATAATGAAGATGTATGAATGCAAATTAAATACATATAAATGTTATAAATATAATAAAAAAGATTAGAAATTAGTAATTTTATGCAAAATATTCATTATTTTTTTAAGAAATGAACCACACCGATACGTGTGCATAAAGAACATTGATATTTGTTGAATTTGTAGGTGATTTTTTGTTGACATGATGAACATGTATTGATATACTTGTATAGTGCTTAAGTAGGGTGAGGATTAACTGAGTGAAACCGTAAGGAGTGAACCTATGGAAATCGATACGTTGCGATCGCTACATAAAACCATTGGAGCTAAACAAACTTCTAAAGCCATCAAACGTGGCGAGGTTAAGTTGGTCCTAGTGGCAGTAGATGGCGACGAACCTATTACGGCGCCTATTCTTGAACTTTGTAAAGAATATAATGTGCCGGTGGAAGAAAAGCATACGATGGAAGAACTTGGTAAGGCGTGCCACATTAAGGTGAAAGCCTCAGCCGTAGGGATTCTAGATTAATTTGGTAATATCTGTTGTGGTATTTCACCATGATAGATCAATTATAAATCTCACATTTAGAAAGGAGGTGCCCAAATGCCAACAATCAATCAGTTAGTACGTAAAGGTCGCGAAAGCTTGAGCAAAAAATCTACAGCTCCAGCACTTCAAAACTCTCCACAAAAACGTGGTGTATGTACTCGTGTATACACAGCTACTCCAAAAAAACCGAACTCCGCGCTTCGTAAAGTTGCCCGTGTTCGTTTGACAAATGCTATTGAAGTAACTGCTTACATTCCAGGCATTGGACACAATTTACAAGAACACAGTGTAGTACTTATTAGAGGTGGTCGTGTTAAAGACCTTCCAGGTGTGCGTTATCACATTGTTCGTGGTGCATTGGATACTGCTGGCGTACAAAATCGTATGCAAAGTCGCTCCAAATATGGCGCTAAAAAAGCTAAAAAATAATCTTAGCTAACAACAAAGTAAACACACATCGTTAAAGGAGGAATTGACATGCCAAGAAAAGGCCCTGTTGTAAGACGAGATGTACTTCCAGATCCGGTGTACAATTCTAAACTAGTAACTCGTTTTATTAACAAAGTTATGTACGATGGCAAAAAAGGTATTGCTGAAACCATCGTATATGATGCATTTGAAATTATTCGTTCCAAAATGGGACAAGATCCTATGGAAGTTTTTGATCAGGCGTTAAAAAATGTAATGCCTGTATTAGAAGTACGTGCTCGCCGTATCGGTGGTGCTAACTATCAAGTACCAGTAGAAGTACGTGCTGATCGCCGTTTAACACTAGGCATTCGCTGGGTGGTAAACTATGCTCGTCTTCGTGGTGAACGCACTATGAAAGAACGCTTAGCAGGCGAATTAATGGACGCTTTCAATAACACAGGCGCTTCCATTAAGAAGAAAGATGATACTCATAAAATGGCAGAAGCTAATAAAGCATTTGCTCATTATCGTTGGTAATTAATAAGGAGTGACTATAGTGGCAAGAGAATTTTCCTTAGCGAAAACTCGTAATATCGGTATCATGGCTCACATCGATGCAGGTAAAACAACTACTACAGAACGTATCCTTTACTATACAGGTCGAGTTCACAAAATCGGTGAAGTGCATGAGGGTGCTGCTACGATGGACTGGATGGCACAAGAACAAGAACGTGGTATTACTATTACATCCGCGGCTACTACTTGCCATTGGAAAGAACATCGCATTAACATCATCGACACTCCTGGTCACGTTGACTTTACTGTAGAAGTAGAACGTTCTCTTCGTGTTTTGGATGGATCTGTAGCAGTATTCTCTGCTAAAGGTGGTGTTGAACCTCAATCCGAAACTGTATGGCGCCAAGCATCGACATATGGTGTTCCACGTATTGCGTATGTCAATAAGATGGATACTGTAGGAGCGGATTTCTTCAATGTTGTAGACATGATGAAAACTCGTTTAGGTGCGAATAGCGTTGCTATCCAAGTGCCAATTGGCGCGGAAGATACTTTCTCTGGTATCGTTGATTTGATGACTATGAAAGCAGAAATTTATACATCTGAAGATGGTAAAGAATATGAAATCACTGATATTCCAGCAGAATACGTTGACGTAGCTAATGAACGTCGTGAAATGATGGTTGATGCTATCGCTGAAACAGATGATACCATCATGGAAAAATACCTTGAAGGTGAAGAATTAACAGTCGATGAATTGAAAGCGGCTCTTCGTAAAGCTGTTTGTCAAAACTTGATTTTCCCAGTTCTTTGCGGATCTTCCTACAAAAATAAAGGCGTTCAAATGATGATGGATGCAGTTGTTGACTACATGCCATCGCCATTAGATGTACCAGCTATTAAAGGTGTTAACCCTGATACAGAAGAAGAAGAAGTACGTGAATCTTCCGATGAAGGTCCATTTGCAGCCTTAGCATTTAAAATTATGGCTGACCCATTCGTGGGTAAACTTGCTTTCTTCCGTGTATATTCCGGTACATTACAATCTGGCTCTTATGTATTCAACTCTACTAAGGGCAAGAAAGAACGTATTGGTCGTATTCTTCAAATGCATGCGAATACACGTAATGAAATCGACATAGTATATGCTGGTGATATTGCGGCAGCTGTAGGTTTAAAAGATACTACAACTGGTGACACACTATGTGATGAAAAAGCACCAATTATTCTTGAATCTATGGAATTCCCTGAACCAGTTATTTCTGTAGCGGTAGAGCCAAAAACTAAAGCTGACCAAGAAAAAATGGGTATGGCCTTAGCTCGTTTGGCGGAAGAAGATCCAACTTTCAAAGTTCGTACCGACGAAGAAACTGGTCAAACAATCATTTCCGGTATGGGCGAATTACATTTGGACATCATCGTGGATCGTATGAATCGCGAATTTAAAGTTGAATGTAATGTGGGTAAACCACAAGTTGCATATCGTGAAACAATTCGCAAACAACTTAAATCAGAAGGTAAGTTTGTTCGCCAATCTGGTGGTAAAGGTCAATATGGCCATTGCTGGTTGGAATTGATTCCACAAGAACCAGGCGCAGGCTTTGAATTTGAAAATAAAGTTGTAGGCGGTGCTATTCCTCGTGAATATATCGGACCAGTTGAAGCTGGTGTAAAAGAAGCTATGGAATCTGGTGTTATTGCTGGATATCCAATGGTTGATATTAAAGTTATCGTTTATGATGGTTCTTATCATGATGTTGACTCCTCTGAAATGGCGTTTAAAATTGCTGGTTCTATGGGCTTCAAGGAAGGTGCTCGCAAAGCAGATCCTTGCTTATTGGAACCATACATGGCTGTGGAAGTGGATGTGCCAGAAGAATACATGGGCGATGTTATCGGTGACTTGAACTCTCGCCGTGGTCGTATGGAAGGTATGGAAGCGCGTAATGGTAGCCAACATATTAAAGCCTATGTTCCATTGAGTGAAATGTTTGGGTATGCCACCGACCTTCGTTCTAAAACACAAGGCCGTGGTAACTACTCCATGACATTCGATCATTATGAAGAAGTTCCTAAGAAAATTGCTGAAGAAATTCAAGCAAAGAAAAATGGGTAATCGATTAGGGTTACAAAGTTTACTTTAATTATCCGGGAGGACAATTTAAAATGGCAAAAGAAAAATTCGAACGTACAAAACCGCATGTTAACATTGGTACTATCGGTCACGTTGACCATGGTAAAACAACATTAACAGCAGCTATTACTAAAGTATTGGCTGAAAAAGGTCAAGCTGATTTCCAAGACTACAGCATGATCGATAAAGCTCCAGAAGAACGTGAACGCGGTATTACAATCAATACAGCACACGTTGAATATGAAACAGCAACTCGTCACTATGCACACGTTGACTGCCCAGGCCATGCTGACTATGTTAAAAACATGATCACTGGTGCTGCACAAATGGACGGCGCTATCTTGGTAGTATCCGCAGCTGATGGCCCTATGCCTCAAACTCGTGAACACATCTTGTTAGCTCGTCAGGTTGGCGTTCCAGCAATCGTTGTATTCTTGAACAAAGCTGATATGGTTGACGATGAGGAATTATTAGAATTAGTAGAAATGGAAGTTCGTGAACTTCTTTCTTCCTACGAATTCCCTGGCGACGATATTCCAGTAGTTATCGGTTCTGCTTTAAAAGCATTAGAAGGCGATGCAAAATACGTTGCTAAAATTGAAGAATTAATGGATCAAGTTGACTCCTACATTCCAACTCCAGTTCGTGATACAGACAAAACATTCTTGATGCCTGTAGAAGACGTATTCACAATTACAGGTCGTGGTACAGTAGCTACTGGCCGTGTAGAACGTGGCGAAATTAAAGTAGGCGACACTGTAGAAGTAGTAGGTCTTGCAGATGAAGCAAAATCTTACGTAGTAACAGGTCTTGAAATGTTCCGTAAAACATTGGATGAAGCAGTAGCTGGTGATAACGTAGGTGCTCTTCTTCGCGGTGTTGAACGTAAAGATATCGAACGTGGTCAAGTATTAGCAAAACCAGGTTCCATTCATCCACACACTAAATTCAAAGGCGAAGTATACGTGTTGACTAAAGAAGAAGGTGGCCGTCATACTCCATTCTTCTCCAACTACCGTCCACAATTCTACTTCCGTACTACAGACGTAACTGGTGTTATCAGCTTACCAGAAGGTACAGAAATGTGTATGCCTGGTGATAACATCACTATGGATATTGAATTAATCACTCCAATCGCTATCGAACCAGGTCTTCGTTTTGCGATTCGTGAAGGTGGTCATACAGTAGGCGCTGGTGTTGTTACTGAAATCGCTGACTAATTGACAAACACTACATTGATTACTAAATCCTTTGGGATTTGAGTATATAAGCACATGGAGCGGCTATGCCGCTCTCATGTTGCGTTTAAACTATGATATGGAAGGTGACCTCATAAGAGGATAATTTCCATGGAGCAGTTCATTCTCGAAATGAGCGACAGGAGGAAAAGCAATAATGGCTAAACAACAAAAAATTCGTATTCGCTTGAAAGCTTACGATCACAAAGCACTTGATCAAAGCGCTCAAAAGATCGTAGACACAGCAAAAAGAAATGGTGCTATGGTTTCAGGTCCGATTCCATTGCCAACAGAAAAGAATATTTTCACAATTCTTCGTTCTCCACATGTTAACAAAGATTCTCGTGAACAATTTGAAATGCGTACGCATAAACGATTGATTGATATTCTTGAACCAAATTCTAAAACAGTAGATGCTATCACTCGCTTAGACTTGCCAGCTGGTGTATCTATTGAAATTAAATTATAAGAGGAGGTGCGATAATGTCTAAAGCTATTTTGGGTAAAAAAATAGGAATGACTCAAGTGTTTACTGCTGAAGGTAAATTAGTTCCTGTTACTGTAGTAGAAGCTACTCCAAACACTGTAGTTCGTGTAAAAACTGTTGAAACTGACGGTTATAACGCAGTACAAATTGGTTATGGCTCTATTAAAGAAAAACATCTAACAAAACCTGTTAAAGGTCAATTCGAAAAAGCAGGTGTGGATCCAGTTAAGTATCTTCGCGAAATTCGCGTTGCTGATACATCTGAATACACAGTAGGCCAAACTCTGGCGACTGATATCTTCGCAGAAGGTGAATTAGTCGATGTGGTTGGAACAGGTAAAGGTAAAGGGTTTGCTGGTACAATTAAACGCCACAACTTCCACCGTGGTCCACAAACACATGGCTCTAAATCTCACCGTGAACCGGGTTCCATCGGTCCTATGATTTCCGGTGGCGGCGGTAAGGTATACAAAGGTAAAAAACTTCCTGGACAAATGGGTGGTTACAGAGTTACCGTACAACGCTTATCCGTGGTTAAAGTTGACGCTGAAAGAAACCTTTTATTAATCAAAGGTGGTATTCCAGGTGCTAAAGGCAGCTTGGTTATGGTTCGCAACACGGTAAAACCTGTTAAATAATACATTTGTCGAAAGGAGGATATAGAATGCCTACAGTTGATTTATATAATCAATCCGGTGTAAAAACTGGTACAATCGAATTAAATGATGCAGTATTCGGCGTTGAAGTAAATGACGCAGTTATGCATCTAGCCGTAGTTCGTCAATTAGCAAACGAACGTCTTGGCACACATGCAACAAAAACTCGTGGTATGGTTCGCGGCGGCGGCAGAAAACCTTGGAAACAAAAAGGTACAGGCCGTGCTCGTTCTGGATCCACTCGTAGCCCATTATGGGTAGGCGGTGGTACCGTATTCGGTCCATCCCCTCGTAGCTACTACAAAGCTATGCCTCGTAAAGCTCGTCGCTTAGCAGTTAAATCCGCTTTATCTGCGAAAGTAAACGAAAGCGAATTATATATTTTGGAAGAATTAACACTAGCAGCTCCAAAAACTAAAGAAGTATTGAATATCCTTAATAACTTCAATGTGGGTGATGCAAAAGTTTTATTCATTACTGAAGGTGATGTAAATGTTGAACTATCTGCTCGTAACATCCAAGGTGTGAAAGCAACTTCTAACGAAGGCATCAACATTTTTGATCTTCTTCACTATGACAAACTCTTCATTACTAAGGGTGCAGTCGCAAAAATTGAGGAGGTATTAGGATAATGGAATTACGTGATGTTCTTATTCGTCCGGTTATTACCGAAAAATCTACAATATTGATGGAAGAAGGCAAGTACACATTCCGTGTGCCTTTGACTGCTAATAAAATTCAAATTCGTCAAGCTGTAGAATCAATCTTCAATGTAAAAGTAGAAAAAGTTGCTACCATTCGCGTGTTAGGTAAAACTAAACGTATGGGTCGTACAGAAGGTAAACGTAGCGATTATAAAAAAGCTATTGTCACTTTGAAAGCTGGCGAATCCATTGAATTCTTTGAAGGTGTATAAAGTCTAGTTTTGTAAGGAGGCCCACTAATGGCATTAAAATCATTCAAACCGTACTCCGCTGGTCGTCGGTTTATGACAGTATCTGCCTTTGATGAAATTACAGCAAGCAAACCTGAAAAATCTTTGTTGGCTAAAATTTCTCAAACAGGCGGTCGCAACAATACTGGTAAAATGACTGTTCGTCACCAAGGTGGCGGTCATAAACGTCAATACCGTATTATCGACTTTAAACGTACGAAAGACAATATCCCTGCAAAAGTTGCTACAATTGAATACGATCCTAACCGTAGCGCTCGTATTGCTTTGTTAAACTATGCAGATGGTGAAAAAAGATATATCATTGCTCCACACAATTTAAAAGTGGGCGATGTAGTATATAGCGGTCCAGAATCTGATATTAAACCTGGTAACTGTTTACCACTATTAAACATTCCGCTAGGTACACAAATTCACAACATTGAAATGAAAATCGGCAAAGGCGGTCAAATCGTTCGTTCTGCTGGTACTTCAGCTCAATTAATGGCAAAAGAAGGTAATTATGCATTACTTCGTTTACCATCCGGTGAACTTCGTAAAGTTCATATCAATTGCCGTGCAACAATCGGTGTTGTAGGTAATATTGATCATGAAAACCAAACTATTGGTAAAGCTGGTCGCCATCGTTGGATGGGCGTTCGTCCAGCAAACCGTGGTGTTGTTATGAACCCTTGTGACCATCCACATGGTGGTGGTGAAGGTAAATCTCCTGTTGGTCGTAAACATCCTGTTACACCTTGGGGCAAACCAGCACATGGTGTTAAAACTCGCGACAAGAAAAAAGCTTCTAACAGCTTAATCGTTAAACGTCGTACAAAATAGGATAAAGGAAAGGAGATAAGACAGTGTCCAGATCTATAAAAAAAGGCCCTTTCGTTGCAGCAAGTCTGTTAAAGAAAGTTGATGCTTTAAACGAAACAAACGAAAAGAAAGTTGTAAAAACCTGGTCCCGTGCCTCTACTATTATCCCTAGTTTTGTAGGCCATACAATTGCTGTTCATGATGGTCGCAAACACGTTCCTGTATTTATTACAGAAGATATGGTAGGTCACAAATTAGGTGAATTCGCTCCTACACGTACCTATAGAGGTCACGGTAAGGATGAAAAAACCACAGGCAAAAGATAATAGGAGGAAATAAATAATGGAAGCAAAAGCAATCGCTAGACATATTCGCATTGCGCCTCGTAAAATCCGCATTGTTGCAGATTTGGTTCGTGGCAAAAATATCGGCGAAGCATTTGCCATCTTGAAGTTCACTCCGAAAGTTGGCGCCGATGTAGTTGAGAAAGTTATGCGTTCTGCTATCGCTAATGCAGAACACAATTTTGATATGAACGTTGATAATCTTTACGTATCCGAGATCTTTGTTGATCAAGGTCCGACATTGAAACGTATTCATCCTCGTTCTCGTGGACAAGCTTTCAAAATCTTGAAACGTTCTAGCCACGTTACAGTTGTTGTAAAAGAAAGAGCTTAAGCAGAAGGAGGGAAACAGAGTGGGTCAAAAAGTTAATCCACATGGTTTGCGTGTCGGTATCGTAAAAGATTGGGACGCAAAATGGTATGCTGGTAAAGATTACGCAGCAAACCTTCATGAAGACGTAAAAATTCGCAACTTCTTGAAAGAAACACTTTTCATTGCTGGTATTTCCCGCATTGAAATTGAGCGTACAAATAAACGTATTAAATTAACTATTCATACAGCAAAACCAGGCATGGTAATCGGCCGTGGTGGTGCAGGTATCGAAGATATTAAAAAAGCAATGACTCGTTTTACCGATAAACAAGTAGACGTAAATATTGCTGAAATTAAACAAGCTGATATGGATTCTGTATTAGTAGCAGAAAACATTGCTGGCCAATTGGAACGCCGTATTGGTTTCCGTCGTGCCATGAAACAAGCTGTTAGTCGTACAATGCGCTTAGGTGCAAAAGGTATTAAAATTATGGTATCTGGTCGTTTAGGCGGTGCTGAAATTGCGCGTAGCGAATCTTACCGTGAAGGTAGTATTCCTTTGCACACATTGCGTGCTGATATCGATTATGGTACTGCTGAAGCACATACAACATATGGTTGCATCGGTATCAAAGTTTGGATTTATAAAGGTGAAGTTTTGCCTAATGCAAAAGTGAACAATAACCATAAAAAGGAAGAAGGTGACAACTAATGCTTATTCCAAAACGTGTGAAACATCGTAAACAATTCCGTGGGCGTATGAAAGGCCGTGCGATGCGTGGCAACACTGTATCTCATGGTGAATTCGGTTTGGTGGCATTAGAGCCATCTTGGATTACTAACCGTCAAATTGAAGCTGCCCGTATTGCTATGACTCGTTATATTAAACGTGGCGGTCAAGTTTGGATTAAAATTTTCCCAGATAAACCAGTTAGTATGAAACCAGCTGGTACTCGTATGGGTTCCGGTAAAGGTTCGCCAGAATATTGGGTAGCAGTAGTTAAACCTGGTCGCGTTATGTTCGAAATGGACGGCGTTTCTGAAGAAGTTGCTCGTGAAGCTATGCGTCTTGCAAGCCACAAACTTCCAATTAAATGTAAGTTCGTTGTTAAGGGTAAAGAATTGGGTGGTGACGTAAATGAAGGTTAATGACATTCGCAATATGAGCGCTGCCGAAATGGACCAAAAAGTAGTTGGTCTTAAAGAAGAGTTGTTTAACCTCCGTTTTCAGCTTGCAACAGGTCAATTAGAAAATCCTATGCGAATTCGTGAAGTTAAGAAAACTATCGCTCGTATTAAAACAGTACAACGTGAAGCAGAACTTAAATCTCAAAACGCATAATAACAACCATTGTTAATAGGATTGAAAAGGAGGCTTAAAGTCGTGGCAGAAGAAAGAAGCGTACGCAAAGTCCGTGTTGGTAAAGTTGTAAGCAACAAAATGGATAAAACTGTAGTAGTTGTTGTAGAACGTAAAGTACCTCACGCATTATATAACAAGCCATTGGTAACTAATAAACGTTTTAAAGCTCATGATGAAAAGAATGAGTGCCAAGTAGGCGATACAGTTAAAATTGTAGAAACTCGTCCATTATCAAAAGATAAATGTTGGAGAGTTGTAGAAATTATTGAAAGACAAAAATAATAAAGTGATGTAAGGAGGATATAGACGATGATCCAGCAACAAACAATTTTGAATGTTGCCGACAACACTGGTGCAAAGAAAATCATGTGCATCCAAGTTATGGGCGGTTCTTACCGCAAATTCGGCAATATTGGTGACGTAATCGTTGCTTCTGTAAAAGATGCATCACCCGGTGGCGTTGTCAAGAAAGGCGATGTGGTTAAAGCCGTTATTGTTCGTTCTAAAAAAGGTATCCGTCGTGCAGATGGTTCCTATATTCGTTTTGACGAAAACGCAGCAGTAGTAATTAAAGACGATAAAAGCCCTCGTGGCACTCGTATCTTTGGCCCTGTAGCTAGAGAACTTCGTGAAAAAGACTTCATGAAAATTATCTCCTTAGCTCCAGAAGTATTATAATCGGGAGGAATACACTGATGTCATTGAAAAAACTTCAAATCAAAACTGGTGATACAGTTGTAGTTATCTCCGGTAAAGATAAAGGCAAACAAGGTAAAGTTACAGCAACTGAACCTAAAAAAGAACGCGTATTTGTAGAAGGCGTTAACGTTGTTAAACGTCATACAAAACCATCGCAAGCCAATCCACAAGGTGGTATTATAACAAAAGAAGCTGGTATTCATGTTTCTAATGTCATGATTCTTGACCCAGAAACTAAAACAGCAAGCCGTATCAAAAAAGTAAAACAAGCTGACGGTTCTTATGTACGTGCCACAGTGAAATCTGGTGCAGAATTAAAATAATAGGGAAAGGAGGTTCTTAAATAATGTCTCGTTTAAGCGAAAAATACACTTCTGAAATTAAGAAGTCTATGCAAGAAAAATTCAATTACGGCAACGTAATGGAAATTCCAAAATTGGAAAAAATCGTAATTAACATCGGCGTTGGCGATGCAGTAGGTAACTCCAAAGCATTAGATGCAGCTGTTACTGACCTAACAATTATTGCTGGTCAAAAACCTGTTGTAACAAGAGCTAAAAAATCTATTGCCAACTTTAAAGTTCGTGAAGGTATGGCATTAGGTACTAAAGTTACTCTTCGTGGCGAACGCATGTATGAATTCCTTGATAAATTGATCAATGCGGCATTACCTCGTGTACGTGACTTCCGTGGTGTCAGCGCAACAGCTTTTGATGGCCGTGGCAACTATGCATTAGGTTTAAAAGAACAGCTTATCTTCCCTGAAATTGAATATGATCAGGTAGAACGTGTAACTGGTATGGATATCATTGTGGTAACCACAGCTAACACTGATGAAGAAGCTCGCGAATTGTTAACTCAATTCGGTATGCCGTTTGAGAAATAATTAGGAGGAATAATAGATGGCTAAAAAGTCTATGGTTGAACGCGAAAAGAAACGCGCTAGAATCGTTGCTAAATATGCAGCTAAACGTGAAGCATTAAAAGCAGCTGGAGATTATGAAGCATTATCTCAATTACCTGCTAATGCATCTCCAACACGTTTGCACAATCGTTGCAACTTAACTGGACGTCCTCATGGCTACATGCGTAAATTCGGTATTAGCCGTATCGCATTCCGTGAATTAGCGTACAAAGGACAAATTCCTGGTGTAAAAAAAGCCAGCTGGTAATATATTAGAAACGGGAGGAGGTTTTTAGACTATGGTAATGACCGATCCAATCGCGGATATGCTAACGCGCATTCGTAATGCAAACTCTGCTTTTCATGAAACTGTGGATATTCCAGCTTCTAAAATGAAAGCAGCGGTTCTTGACATCCTTTTAGAAGAAGGCTTTGTTAAGAGCGTAGAAGTAGTTGAAAACAATTTAAAAGTAACTTTAAAATATGGTTCCAATAAGGAACGTGTAATTACTGGAATTAAACGTATTTCCAAACCAGGTTTACGTGTTTATGCGAAAAAGGAAGAACTTCCTCGTGTACTTGGTGGTTTGGGTATCGCTGTTATTTCTACATCGAAAGGTGTTATGAGCGATAAAAAAGCTCGTAAAGAAGGCCTTGGTGGCGAAGTAATCGCATACGTTTGGTAATCAGTAGCAATAGGAGGTAGAAATAATGTCACGTATCGGTAGAATGCCTATCGAGATCCCTGCGGGCGTTACAGTTGCATATGATAACCATGTAATCACTGTAAAAGGCCCTAAAGGCGAATTAACTCGTAACTTGCATCCAGATATGGTCGTTGCTGTAGAAGGCAATGAAATCAAAGTGTCTCGTCCAACCGAACACAAAGATCATCGTTCCTTACACGGATTGACTCGTGCTCTTGTTGCTAATATGGTAACAGGCGTAAGTGAAGGCTTTAGCAAATCTTTGGAAATTAACGGTGTTGGTTACAGAGCGGCAAAACAAGGCACTAAACTAGTGCTTACTCTTGGCTTCTCTCACCCAGTTGAAATGGAAGCCCCAGCTGGTATTACAATCGATGTACCGGCTCCTAACAAAATCGTTGTGTCTGGTGCTGATAAAGAAGTTGTTGGCGCTATAGCAGCTGATATTCGTAAATGGAGAAAACCAGAACCTTATAAAGGCAAAGGTATCCGCTATGAAGGCGAATATGTTCGTCGTAAAGCAGGTAAAGCTGGCGCTAAAGGTAAGTAATATCATTTGGAAATTAGAAAGGAGTGAACAAATTGCCTCGTAAATCTAGCAGAAACATCGCTCGAGCTAAACGTCATCTTCGTCTTCGCCGTCACATTTCTGGTACGGCAACACGTCCACGTTTAAACGTATATCGTTCTTTGAGCAACATTTATGCGCAAGTTATCGATGACGTAGCAGGTAACACATTGGTTGCCGCTAGCTCTTTAGATAAAGAATTAAAATTAACTTACGGTGGTAACGTAGCAGCAGCTAAAGTTGTTGGTAAAGCTATTGCTGAAAAAGCTATGGCTAAAGGTATCGATTCCGTTGTATTTGACCGTGGCGGTTATATTTATCATGGTCGTGTAGCAGCCCTTGCAGAAGGTGCTCGTGAAGCAGGCTTGAAATTCTAATTAGGAGGAAATTTAGACATGGCGAGAATAGATTACACTACTCTTGATCTTAAAGAAAGAGTTGTTTTCATCAACCGCGTAGCCAAAGTTGTAAAAGGCGGCCGTCGTTTCTCCTTCAGCGCCTTGGTAGTTGTCGGTGATGGCAATGGACACGTTGGCGTTGGTTTAGGTAAAGCTGCGGAAGTTCCTGAAGCAATTCGCAAAGGCATTGATGATGCTAAGAAAAACTTAAAATACGTTGTTATTAAAAACGGTACAATTCCTTACACTGTAACTGGTACATTTGGCGCAGGTCGCGTATTCTTGAAACCAGCTGCAGAAGGTACTGGCGTTATCGCTGGTGGCCCTGTACGTGCGGTATTGGAATTAGTAGGTGTTCGTAATATCCTTACAAAATCCTTAGGCTCTTCTAACCCTAATAATATGGTTCGTGCAACTATTGAAGGTTTATGCCAAGGTAAATCTGTAGCCGACGTAGCAGCGCTTCGTGGTAAAACTGTTGAAGAAATTTATAACGCGTAATAAGGAGACTAGATATGGCACAAGTTAAAGTAACATTGACTCGAAGCTTAATTGGTCGCCCTGAAGATCAACGCGCGACAGTTAAAGCATTAGGCTTGAAAAAAACTAACTCTCAAGTAGTTAAAGAAGTTACACCTCAAATCCAAGGTATGCTTCACAAAGTTAGACATTTAGTAACTGTAGAAGAAATTTAATAGGATAAGGAGGTGCACTGAATGAAACTTCATGAATTAACTCCTGCAGCTGGTTCTACTAAAGCACGTACTCGTCGTGGTCGTGGCTTAGGTTCTGGTTTGGGTAAAACTGCTGGCCGTGGCCAGAAAGGTCAAAATTCTCGTTCTGGTGGCGGCGTTCGCTCTGGCTTTGAAGGTGGCCAAATGCCTCTTTATCGTCGTTTACCAAAACGTGGTTTTAAAAATATCTTTGCTAATACATATGCTGAAGTTAATGTATCTCAGTTGAACCGCTTTGAAGATGGTGCTACTGTAGATCCAGTTGCATTGATCGAAGCTGGTATTTTGAAAAATGTACGCGATGGTATCCGTATTTTAGGTAACGGAGAATTGACAGCTAAAAATCTTACTGTTATCGCTAACGGTTTTACAAAATCCGCTGAAGAAAAAATTACAGCAGCTGGTGGCAAAGTTGAGGTGATCTAGGGTGCTACAAGGCCTCTCGAACATCTTTAAAATAACTGAACTTCGCAATAAACTAGCGTATACACTACTCATGTTTATTGTTTTTAGAGCAGGTATTCATATTCCTGTTCCCGGCGTAGATAGTTCAGTTATCGAAAGTTTATTTACTTCTGGAAGCCTATTCGGCTTACTAGATTTATTTGCCGGTGGTGCATTAAGTAAATTTTCAATTTTTGCAATGAGTATTACACCATACATCAATGCGTCCATTATCATGCAGTTACTACAAGCCGTAGTACCTACGTTTGAACAATGGAGTAAAGATGGCAATGATGGTCGTAAAAAAATTCAAAAAGTAACTCGCTATGGTACAGTATTGCTAGCTTTCATCCAAGCCTTTGGCATGAGCTATGCACTACGTGCCAATCAGGCGTTAATTAATAATAGTATGCTTGATGTTGTATTTATTACAATCATCCTCACAGCTGGTACTTGCTTATTGATGTGGGTTGGTGAACAAATTACAGCACATGGTGTAGGCAATGGGATTTCTTTAATCATCTTTGCTGGTATCGTGGCTCGTTTGCCAGAAGGCATATCTACTATTTACCAGTATATACAAACTGGTACAATCAATGTATTCCAAGCATTCTTGTTTGCATTGATTGCTGTTGTTATGATCGCATTGGTTGTAGCAGCAACACAAGGCCAACGTCGTATTCCTATCCAATACGCTAAACGCGTAGTGGGACGTAAAATGTATGGTGGCCATTCTACATTCTTGCCGTTAAAAGTAAATCAGGCAGGAGTTATTCCTATTATCTTCGCTTCTTCTGTATTGATGTTCCCTGTTACCTTGGCACAGTTCATTCAAAATGACTATGTCAAAACGGTGGCTAATTGGTTCACATGGGGAACGATTCCGAACACTGTGGCATATGCGATTTTGATTTTCTTCTTCACATATTTCTACACAGCGATTTCGATCAATATTCCTGAAATGGCAGATAATATGAAAAAATATGGTGGTTTTATCCCAGGTATTCGTGCGGGGAAACCTACTGCTGATTATGTGGATAATGTTATGACCAAAATCACTTTAGCGGGTGCTATCTTTTTAGCATTTGTTGCTATCTTGCCTAACTTCTTAGGAGGTATTACAGGCGTGCAAGGCGTATATTTTGGTGGTACTGCTTTATTGATTGTTGTAGGCGTTGCTATTGATACGATGCAACAAATTGAATCCTTATTGGTAACACGCCATTATAAAGGTTTTGTAAAATAGGAGGAAATATCTCATGCATATTTTATTAATGGGACCTCCGGGTGCTGGCAAAGGTACTCAGGCAGTCCGCTTAGTGAAACAATATAACATTCCTCAAATTTCTACGGGAGATATGTTCCGTGCTGCGGTAAAAGAACAAACTCCATTAGGCATTGAGGCAAAAAAATATATGGATGCTGGTCAATTGGTGCCAGATAGTGTAACAGTTGGTATCGTTCGTGAACGGTTGAGTAAAGATGATTGCAAGGCAGGATTTATTCTTGATGGGTTCCCACGCACTACTGCACAAGCAGTAGCATTGGATGCTATTTTAAAAGATATTGGCATCAGTCTTACTGCAGTGGTGAACTTGAATGTTCCTTCTGATGAATTAGTGAAACGCATTAGTGAACGAGCACGTCTTGAAAATCGTGATGATGATAAACCTGAAACAGTACAGAAACGTCTTACTGTATATGAAGAATCCACAAAACCACTAATTGACTACTATCGCAACAGTGGCTTGTATGTTGAAATCAATGGCTTACAAGATATGGATGCGGTATATCATGATATTGTGAAAGCGTTGGAGAAATAAGATGATTATTTTGAAATCGCCAACTGAAATTGAATGTATCCGCCGTGCTTCAGCATTAACAGCTAAAACACTAGAAGTGTTAATTGAAGCTGCTAAACCAGGTGTAACAACCCTTGAATTAGACACATTAGCTGAAGAATATATCCGTAGCCATGGTGGTACACCAAGCTGTAAAGGGTATTATGGGTATCCTGCAACAATCTGTGCCTCTGTTAACGATGTAGTAGTTCATGGTATTCCGAGTGCGAAACAAAAGCTAAAACATGGAGATATTATTTCGATTGATTTAGTATCGTGTGTAGATGGATATCATGGCGATTCTTGTGTGACAATTCCGATTGGTCATGTAAAACCAGATGTGCATAAACTATTGAAAGTTACAGAAGAAAGTTTGTTTAAAGGTATTGAACAAGTTGTTGTAGGGAATAGAATCGGAGATATTTCCCATGCTGTTCAGACGTATGCTGAAAAATATGGCTATGGCGTTGTTCGTGATTTTGTAGGTCACGGTATTGGACGCGATATGCATGAAGATCCCCAAATTCCTAACTATGGAATGGCAGGGCATGGACCATTACTAAAACCTGGTATGGTTATTTGTATTGAGCCTATGATTACTATGGGCACATATAAAGTTCGTGTGTTAGGTGATGACTGGACAACAGTTACACTTGACGGCAAGCCAGCCGCACATTTTGAGCATACGGTAGTTGTTACTGAAAACGGCCCTGAGATTTTAACCATGCGCTCTGAGCCAAGGTTAATTAAATAATCAGGCAACCGGAGGATAAGATATGTCAAAAGAAGACGTTATTGAAGTGGAAGGTACGGTTGTTGAAGCTTTGCCGAATGCTATGTTCCAAGTTGAATTGGAAAATGGTCATATCGTGTTGGCTCATGTGTCAGGTAAAATGCGTATGAATTTTATTCGTATTCTTCCCGGTGATAAAGTTACTATGGAACTGACACCATACGACTTAAATCGTGGTCGCATCACCTATCGTTTTAAATAAGCGTAGGATTCCACAAAGGAGGTACTAATGAAGGTTCAACCATCAGTTAAAAAGATTTGCGAAAAATGTAAAATTATTAAACGTAAAGGCCGTGTAATGGTTATTTGCGAAAACCCTAAACATAAACAAAAACAAGGATAAGACAGGAGGTGTATGGATAGATGGCACGTATAGCCGGTGTAGATTTACCACGTGACAAACGTATTGAAATTGGTTTAACTTATATTTACGGTATTGGACCAACATTAGCTAGTGAAGTTCTTGCTAAAACGGGTATTAATCCAGATACTCGTGTACGCGATCTTACAGAAGAAGAAGTTGCTAAAATTCGTGAATTGTTAGACACAGATTACAAAGTGGAAGGTGACCTTCGTCGTGAAGAAGCCCTTAACATTAAACGCTTAATTGAAATCAACTCCTATCGCGGAAAACGTCATCGTATGGGATTACCTTGTCGTGGACAAAGAACTAAAACGAATGCACGTACTCGCAAAGGTCCTAGAAAAGCAATTGCTGGTAAGAAAAAATAATATAAAGGAGGGATAAAGCGTGGCTAAAAAAGTTGTAAGATCTAGAAGAAAAGAAAAGAAACATATTGAAGCAGGGGCGGCACATATTCGCTCCACATTCAATAACACAATCGTAACATTGACTGATGTAAATGGTAATGCCCTTTCTTGGGCATCTGCTGGTGGCCTAGGATTCCGTGGCTCTCGTAAAAGCACTCCATTTGCAGCACAAATGGCAGCTGAACAAGCAGCTAAAGCAGCTATGGAACACGGTTTACGCACTGTAGAAGTGTTTGTAAAAGGCCCTGGTTCTGGTCGTGAAGCGGCTATCCGTGCTCTTCAAGCAGCTGGCCTTGAAGTAAATTCAATCAAAGACGTGACTCCAATTCCTCATAATGGTTGTCGTCCTCCAAAACGTCGTCGCGTATAATTTATAGAATGGCGACTACGGTTGGTAGTCTGTCGTGATATATATGTATGAGGCGTGTTTTATAGGAGGATTTTCCTGATGAGCGAAGAAAAGAAACTTAAAATCGAGAAAGTTGATATTGGCGATGGTGGACGTTACGGTAAATTCGTATGCGAACCACTAGACCGTGGATACGGTATCACTCTCGGTAACAGCTTACGTCGTATATTGCTTTCATCCTTGGATGGAGCGGCAATTACATCCATTAAAATTGATGGTGTTCTTCATGAATTTTCCACTATCCCTGGTATCAGAGAAGATGTAACAGACATGATTCTTAATTTAAAACAATTATGTTTTAAATTGGATGATAATGTAGAGTTACCATTGGACGTTCATATTGACTTTAAAAAAGATGGTGTGTTAACTGCTGGTGATTTGTCACAACAATTTCCATCAGACATTGAAATTTTAAATCCAGAACTTGTGATTGCTACTATGGATGAGACTGCTCATCTTGTGATGGACGTATGCATTGAACGTGGTAAAGGCTATGTTCCATCTACGAAGAATAAAAAAGAAGACGACATGATTGGATGTATTCCAATTGATTCAATCTTCTCTCCTATTCTTCGCGCAAAATATGAAGTTAGTGATGTTCGTGTCGGCAATGAAATGGACTTCGACAAATTGACATTGGAAGTTTGGACTGATGGTTCTATCACTGCGGCTGATGCAGTAGCTAAATCGGCAGCAATTATGATTGGCTATTTAAATAACTTCACTAGATTGGCGAACTCTGTAGATACACTAGCAGTTGGGGATGAATATACAGGTGTCATTGAAACACCTACTGATGAACCAGAACAAGAAGATGATGGCCCAGCTAAGATTTCCATTGATGACTTGGAATTATCTGTTCGAGCTTACAACTGCTTAAAACGTGCTGGTATTAATACAATTGCAGATTTATTGGATAAAACAATTGATGATTTAGGTAAAGTCCGCAATCTAGGCAAAAAATCTATTGATGAAATTGTTGAAAAATTGCAAAATCATCCAGGTGGCTTTGCATTAAAACATAAAGGCGAATAAGGAGGAGAACGAATGTATAGAAAATTAGGCCGTGATAGCTCTGCTCGTAAAGCTTTATTCCGCGGTATGCTAACTTCTTTATTCCAACATGAACGCATTGAAACTACAGAAGCTAAAGCGAAAGAACTTCGCAAATTAGCTGATCAAATGGTTACTTTGGCTAAACGTGGCGATTTACACGCTCGTCGTCAAGTGCTTGCGTACATCATGGACGAAGATGTGGTAAAAAAATTATTTGACACAGTAGCACCAAAATACGTTGATCGTCAAGGTGGTTACACTCGTGTAATCAAAACTGGTCTTCGTAAAGGCGATGCTGCACCATGTGCGATTATTGAATTAGTATAATCAATAACATAGAATCACGTAGGGTTTATAACAGACTATATTCCCACAATCACATAGAGGAAAGTTGATCAAATTATCAGCTTTCCTCTATTTTTTTGCATCCTTTTAGGCCATGAGAACATTGAAAACAATATATCTTTACACGTTTTATCTCACTTACAACCTACAATTACACATAGTACTATATGGGGTAAAAGAAGCTGTTATACATATTACATGATATAGTAGAGATAGTTCGATCTATAGTATATATCAGCCAGTGTTTATTAGAATTGTAAGTGTAATGCCCCATAGATTCTTTTAAGATAGCGGATAGTTGTTATATATGAAGATACTAGAAGTAAGCATTTGATGATTATAGGTTTTGTCTAGCGGATAGGTGCGATATATGAAGATGCTAGAACTAAGGGGTTGAGGACGCATAGATTGTTTTAAGATAGTAGAAAGTTTCTATATATGAAGTTGATGGATTAAGAATTTAATGATTTATAGATCGTTTTAAGTTAGTAGATAGTTGCTATAGAACAGCTAATGGTAATGGCCTATAGATTCGTTTTAGGCCTGTTTATCGAATCGTAGATATGGTTGTTTTAATAGAATAGGGAAAGTACAAATTTTGTGTACACACATCGTAACATGATATGCGCTAGGTATATTTTGTTGATGTAATAGGATCTATAGGTATCTGTGTCATATAAGTAGTGTGAGAAGCATTATATGAGTAGCAGTATATATAGCAGTGCAATTAAATGATAGTACCGTGTAAGTCAGTATTATAACTTATAGAACATTATTCATTTCGTGTAAATTCATAGCTCTGTTACTGTCATATATATGCTGTTTTGTTACTGAAAATGAAATAAAATGAGAATTATAGTTAATAAGGATATGATATTTTAGTAGACACAAATGGAGTGACCTATTAGTGCAACTATACACAAATGGATTGAAATACAATATAAATGATAATAAAATTGATAAAAACGATAAAATAACTTATTTTATATAGTGTAAAATATCGGTAAATGAGAATAGAAAGGATATCTGTAATCGGTGATAATATAGGAAAAATAGTGATATTCTCTCTTGAAATAATTTAATTTTGATAGTACAATAACTTCATAAATGATAAAAGATATCGTTATTGCACATAACGACTCTATGTCATGCGATTACGAATAGTTTATAGTAGATACATATATGTACCATCGATAAACAGGATCATCATGACGTAGAGGATGGATTATAGGAGGTTTTATGAACGAAATTGCTGTAGTGTATTCCACATTGACTGGAAATACTAAATTAGTCGCAGAGGCGGTAGCAAAAGCACTTGATACGACAGCCATATTTGATGTTAAAGAGGCACCTGATGTAAGTGCATACAATAAAATTTGTGTAGGGTATTGGGTTGACCGTGGTACGGCTGATGCGAGTACACGAGATTTTATGGCCACTTTACATGAAAAAGAAGTATTTGTGTTTGGTACATTAGGGGCGAATCCGTTAAGTCCTCATGGAGAACATTCTAAAGTGGCGGCTGCTGGTTGTGTACCAGCTGATTGCCAAGTAGTAGGTTCTTTTATTTGCCAGGGCAAGATTGATCCTAAAATTATTGAAATGTTTAAGAAAATGCCGTTGACAAATTCTCATGCGGCTACAGAAGAAAATCAACAATTGTGGGCCGATGCGGAAAGTCATCCCAATGAAGAAGACTTACAAGCAGCTATGATAGCGGCTAGAGCGGCCTTTCATAAATAACAATACAGGGTCGCATTTATAATAACGTGCTTGGATGGTTCACGCATACTGTATGACGCATTAAGAGCAAGTGAAAGTCCTGTACAGAACTATACGGTAGTTAACAAGAAGAATTTAGCTACTGAAAGTCGGTTGAAATTTCTAAGCTACCTATGGCGTATGTGATAGTTAATGTATCGGTTTCATAGTTTGTAGTATGTGTGAAAGTGGCCCGTATGTTTGCGATAGAACATCATGAAGGACTAATGATGTTCTGATAGACAGAAGTCGTCATATATAGAGAGCATCACATATAGAGAACATCACATAGAAACGCATGAAACACCATTTGCTGTATAGATAGAAGTGATAGTTGATGTATCGGGCTTTCATAGTCTGTAGTGTGTATAGTATGAATGGGTTAGGAATGTTACAGGGGAAATGATAGAGTGCTGCTGGTATTGTGAATAGTAGCACAACGTATGATAGAGGCAGTATATACGTAATTCATATGATATGTAGTATATAAGTAATTTATATGGTATGTAGTATATAAGTGATTCATATGGTATGTAGTGTATAAGTAATTTATATGGTAGGTAGCAATGTTGCCAATAGGTAGTAGTCACTTAGGTAAGTGCAGTGTGTAAAATCGGTAAGCATATAATGAGAGGAGCTAAATTCAATGGCTGAAGCGTGGCGTTTATTTTTACAGGGTGGCATTGTAATGTGGCCACTAATGTTGGCATTAATTATTGCAATTATGATTCTAATCGAACGGATTAGTTATTATAAACAAATTAAGAAAGAAATTGTATCCGTACATACGACGTTGAAAGAATGTCATTCGTGGGAAGATTTTTTGACTAAGTTGCAGCACTTACCAACCTATCATATTTCCTATGATTTAGTTAGCGTATTAGGTAAAGCGATTAACCGAAATGTGTTGCAATCGCGTATGGAAGATACTTTAGCGTCGGTGAACACTCGCATGAATCGAGGCTTAGATTGGTTGAGTACTATTGTTACGATGGCACCACTTTTAGGCTTGTTGGGGACTGTAACAGGCATGATTGGAGCATTCAGAGTGTTCGGTACTGATGCAGGCACACCAACTGCCATTACTGGTGGCGTAGGGGAAGCTCTGGTAGCAACTGCTACTGGTTTATGCGTGGCAATTATTGCATTGGCAGTGCATTCCTATTTTTCTCATAAAGCGCGCATTTTGTTGACCGTCTTAGAAGATGCATTTGGTCGTTCCTTGGATTTATTTGATCGAGGTAATTAATATGAAACGGTATAGCACACAAAATCAGTCTAAGCCTACCTTGATGATTATCCCTATGATTGATATCATCTTTTTTTTACTCGTGTTCTTCATGATTAGTACTATTTATACGATTCCTCAACAATCGCTCAATATTAGTTTGCCCGTTACAAAAACACAGCAAACAGCGGAGCTTCGACCTGTATTGATCGATTTGGAAAAGTCGGGGCAATTGATGATGGGAAATGAAGTGGTGACACGAGAGGAAGTATTACAACAGGCTAAGGTAGAAATTGCAAAAGATAAAAATAAAAATTTCTTAATCCGTGCAGACAAAGATGTTAACTATGGAACCGTTGTAGAATTAATGGATCAAATGAAAGTATCTGGTGTTACTAATATCAGCATTGCTACAGTTAATAAATAGGCGGTGATGATATGAACTTAGGACAATTATGGAAGAGTCGACAGCCAGGTATCACCTATGAACGGGCCTTTGTATACGCTACAATCATTAGCACCTTGTTGATGGGGACTGCGGGGTACTTTTTTAGTGCCGTTGTCAATCCCGCTATGAATAAGGAATTAAAAGTTAACTTTATGAATGCCCAAGAGGCACAACAAGTGGTAGAAAAAGTCCATACCCTAGAGGAACAAGAACAAGCGCGTGCTGAATCGGGCGCGATTGGGAGTGCTGGACAAAAGGGTGGCGGTTCTGGACATGGGGGACAAGCCGGTACAAGCCATACTATGAAAGCTAGCAATACCAAGACGGTTGATGCAGCTGGTAGCCATGGAGATATTTCCCAAGTGAAAGGTTCACCTATTGGTGGGGCTGGTAGTGATGGCTTAGTAGGCGCACCAGGCACTGGCGTAGGCGAAGGCGTTGGTACAGGTTATGGAAACGGTAGCAATGAAGGGTCTGGCGCTGGTGATGGATATGGATCTGGCACTGGCGAAGGCACTAGTGATGGCGGTACATTCGACCCGAGTGGATATAATGCGACGCTACAAGAAAATGCACAAGATGCCTATCCTGTGCAAGCATTGCAACGTAATATTTCTGGGGAAGTTACCTTGAGTATTACTTTCAGTGCCGATGGAAGTGTTGCAGACGTACAAGTGATTAGTGAATCCAATCCTATTTTAGGGCGTGATGCGGTTAAAAAAGCTTGGTCCGCTGGCTCTAGTATTAATACAACTGGACAAAGCCAAGTGGCAACTGTTACCGTGTACTATAGCTTGTAAGACTACGAAGATGTTAGGCATGTGATTATCATGGTAAGGCATAGCGCTATGTTATAAGCGATATAATACTGTTGTTATCGAGGATGATGGGGCACTATGGTAGCTGTTTCTGTGAATAGTCATTGACTTGATAGTAGCAGAATCAGTTACTATACTAGCAGAATACGACACTAATAACAGAATGCGTCACTGTAGTAGGCTGTACAAGAGCAATGGACTTATCCGTATGTAACAACATAGATACTAGGGTAATGGAATAGATAATTTTAATAGTAATGTAGAGGTACCTATGAAAGATTTACAACATATATTGACGACAATGCCAGAAGAGCAACGTCGTTGGATCGTGGGCAATGAAACAACCAATGGATTGCAAGAAGCCTTCGATTATAAAAGAGTCGTGCATGCAGGCGTGGCAGGCATGCCGATTATGAACCCAGAGGAACAACAAAAAAAGTGGCAAGAACTGATGTCCTTAGAAGCACCAGTACAAGAACGGTCATTATATATTCATGTACCATTTTGTGAAACGAAATGTTCCTATTGCGGATTCTTTCAAAATGCGTCGAAACAGACAATGCTCCATGACTATACAGAGCGCGTATTGAAAGAAATGGAAATGACCGCGTCCTATCGTCGTGCCACTACGGGGACAATCAATGCCGTTTATTTTGGCGGTGGCACACCATCTACGCTAGCGGCTGACGATATAGCACGGTTGGTGAAAGCGTTGAAAACATACTTTCCGTTAGCGAATGATTGTGAAATTACGTTGGAAAGTCGTATTCACGATATGACCGTGGAAAAAATTGAAACGGTACTAGAAGCGGGCATCAATCGTTTTTCTATTGGGGTGCAATCCTTTGACACAACTATTCGTCAAGCCGTTGGCCGCATTGATGATGAAGACACGGTGCGACGGACGTTGGAACGCTTGTTGAACTATGATGCAGCGACCGTGGTCATCGATTTGATGTTTGGATTGCCATATCAAACATGGGATACATGGAAACGAGATTTGGAAATTCAATTTGACATGGGTCTTCATGGAGGCGACATGTATCAATTAAATGTATTCCCGGGTAGCGATTTAGCGAAATTAATCGATAAAGGCACATTGCCAGCGTGTATGACTACTAAGGAACAAGCCACACTATATGCGCGGACGGTAGAATTAATTCAAAGTGACTATCCAGATATCAATATGTTCGATGCATCGCATTGGGCACGGACGCGGCGTGAACGAGGGTTGTATAATACGCTAGCAAAAAGACGCCTTGACATGCTTAGCTTTGGCTCCAGTGCTGGTGGAGCACTCGATGGAGTTACCATGATGCATCAGCGTAATCTAAATGGCTATAATGCAGCCATCGATGCAGGCATGAAACCGATTGCCATGATGATGGATGGCGGTCATGACAGTCAAATGAGCGATGATTTGAAGGAACAATTGGCAGAAGGCTATATTTATGATGCATTCTTTCAAAAGAAATGGAATATATCTATGCTAGATGCATTAGCCCCTGTGCTAACAGAATGGGAACGAAAAGGCCTCATTACCAATAATGGACGAGTGGTACGATTTACCACAGCGGGCAATTTCTGGCATGACAATTTAGAACAAGCGGCGGTAGAATGCTTGGCCATGATGAATGATACCAAGACCGCCATGCCTCATGGTGAAAGTCACTCATCTGAAGGTATGATGGAATCTATGATGGCTATGATGAATCGTGCTAAGAATGGGGAAAAACCATCTACGGATATGATCGCTATGATGAAAGAAATGGCAGCGGCCATGGGTATGGATACGTCTAAGGGGAAACCATCTATGGATATGATGCGCCAAATGGCGAGTGCCATGATGGGACAAGGTGTATCCCCTAATGCATCTGGTGACGGTGAAAGCAAGAAAGCACATCCTCATCATTCAGATATAACACAACCAAAGGAAATGACGAATACTTTTAAACTTCGTATGGATAAAGTGGCCGATCAGGACCGATAGTTGTTTTATATATACATCTACAAAAGAGCTGTAAGAAGATACAAATTATGTTTGACTCTTACAGCTCTTTTTGTAGGTGTACCTATGATAGGAATGATGACGCTTGTTCGGCGATAGTGAAAGTAAAGTATAAGTATCTACTTCGTTCGATGCGTGTGGACGTTCCATCGTCTGTTCGATAAGATGAACGTATCATAGCTTAATGGTGCCAGTGAAAGGTATTGATTCGTTTGATGCCAATGGGGTATGAAGAATTTTTATATACAATGATGGGTATTGTAGGTTACGTCATGCATAGTTCGATGTGTAGATTTTTACATAGTTGTTAGTTATTATGATAGAAATCTAATGAGATGTATAAACTATGATAATGATTATTTCCTAGTTAAGATATATTGATTAAGAATGCTAACATGTAGAAATTAGAAAAAATTTTTCTGATATTTTTTATCATTTTTCATAAAATATAATTGTTAATTTTTGAATCGGGTCATAGAATGCTGTAATGGGACAAATTCATAATTAGAACAAGATGCTAGATATATATTGATTGGTTGAGCAATATTAAATGGCGTAAATGTTAGTGGGGGGGGTGAGGTGAACAATACTAGTAGTATGATAATTCTTGTTATAAGAAAAAATGATGTGTGTGGACTATGAAATTTATCTAAACTAAGTTATAATATACATTATGACTAAATTTAAAGTGAATAGAAATAGGAACTTAATTGAACGCGTTAATAGTTCTATGAATTGCGGATTGGAGTTATTATTATGAATAAAATTTATAAGGTGATTTGGAGTAAGGTGCGGAATTGTTGGATTGTCGTTTCCGAACTAGCAAAAGGGCAGGGGAAAAACACATCATGTGGAGGAACTAGCCTACTTTCTATGTTGGTAATGGCTACACTCTTGACAACAGGAGTGATGCATGCACAGGCGTTGACACCGGAAGAAAAAGACGAAATTAAGGCGGACATTGTTAGCGACTTGACCGCACGGATGGGTCAGAAAGGGTTTATTATCGATAATGATGCGAGCGTTACCGCTGCTGGTGGAGTGGCGCTAGGAATTGGTTCTGTAGCCGATAGAGAAGCAGGCTTACAGGGATATATATCTTTGGATAAAAAGAAAACCATAGCAGACGGATATAAAGCTATGGGAGATGATTATGACTATTATACGAATGAACTGACAAAACAAGATAGAAAATATAACGAGTATGCCGAGAAATATGAAGAGGCCATGAAACAGTCTGAACAGGCAACGGATGAAGGAAAGAGAACGAAATTTAAAAAAAGGGCTGAGAACGCACAAGCGAGAATGGCTGAGGTGCTAAAGAACAAAGAGAAAATCGAACGGAACATACAATCTATGGAACCCGTATGGAAATCTACGAAAGGGGCTGTTAGCGTAGGTGTAGACACTAATGGAGATAGAAAATTAGAAACACGGCAGATTACAGGCGTTGCAGCAGGCACGGAAGATACGGATGCGGTGAATGTGGCACAGCTGAAAGCGAGTACGACTCGCTACTTCTCAGTAAATGAAGTGATTCCGAAGGAGATTAGTAAAAGCACTCGTCCTTATAAAGGATCAGACGAATGGGGATATACAACGCAAGAAAATCAGATCAATGATGGTGCTGTCGGCGATGGAGCCGTGGCTGTTGGTGAAAATGCACAAGCCTTACAGAAATATGGCGCTGCTTTAGGCTATGGCGCTAAGGCTAAGGAAGAACGATCCTTGGCATTAGGGTTGCGCGCTGAGGCAGAAGGAAACGGAGCGGTGGCTATGGGCGGATTTTCCATCGTGGAAGCAACGGGTAAAAACTCGATTGCCTTGGGACACCATAGTAGGGTTACTGCGGCTAATTCCATCGCTCTTGGGTCAGACTCATTTGTAGGAAAATTAGATGATATCAAAACGGATGCCTATCTAACTGGTGATAAAGATAAATTCACTGCTGAGAATGGCGTCGTATCCGTAGGTCGTACAGGCTATAAGAAATGGACTAAAGAATGGAAATTAGCTGGTCAGAGCAAGCACCCTGAAGAAGTTGTGACTGAGGAAACTGTTCCAGATTCCTATCGTCGCATCGTTAATGTAGCAGGTGGCGCGGCAGACACTGATGCGGTGAATGTGGCACAACTGAAAGCACTTGCTAACGTGCCAATGAATTTCTATTTTGGTGGTGTCAAGGATAAGAATAACGTGTATACTCCAGGCGGTACCAATTGGAGCATGCCACTTAATGAATTTCATATGGACTTTGGCAACGGCTTGAAAGCGGAACAGGTAACCGACAAAGAGGGAAAGAAATACACGCTCGTTACGCTTGATAAGGAAAGTTTGAAAAACGACCCTGCCTTTAAGGGCGGTAAAGGTGGTGCTAATGGTAAGTCCGCTTATGAAATTTGGAGAGATCAGACAAATGATGAAGGTGTACAACCAAATAAAGATAAGACCGAAAAACAATTTTTGGATAGCTTGAAAGGTGAAAAAGGTGAAGCAGGACCAATAGGTCCAATAGGTCCACAAGGTAAAGAAGGACCAGCAGGACCTAAAGGAGATCAAGGGATAGCAGGACCAGTAGGCCCAGCGGGACCTAAAGGCGATACAGGTGAAAAAGGCGAAGTAGGACCGACAGGCCCAGCGGGTCCACAAGGTAAAGAGGGACCGCAAGGTAAAGAAGGCCCAGTGGGACCTAAAGGAGATGTAGGCCCAACCGGACCGCAGGGACCAACTGGAGCAACAGGACCTAAAGGAGATCAAGGGATAGCAGGACCAGTAGGCCCAGCGGGACCTAAAGGCGATACAGGTGAAAAAGGTGAAGTAGGACCGACAGGCCCAGCGGGTCCACAAGGTAAAGAGGGACCGCAAGGTAAAGAA